>NZ_BAJW01000008.1 GCF_000613905.1 Acetobacter persici JCM 25330 | reverse complement strand
CGCCCGTGCGCCGGGTGCCGCGGCCATGAACGCCGCGAAGAGCAAGGCGTCGGGTGCTGCCGCCTCCATGAAACAGAGTTATGGCGCCGGGGCGCGAAGTGCCTTCACCGCGACAGGAGGACGCTTCACCGGCGGAGCCGGGTCCTCTGACAGCACCAATGCTGCCAGCGGTAATTCCGGCGGTCCGTCAGGCAGCGGGAGCAGTGGGGAAGGGGGTGGCTCCGGTCCCGACGGCAAACCACCCCGCTGGGCGAAGAAAATGAAGCGCCGCAATGCCGCGACCCATGCGGCCGAGGCCGCCCATGTCATCCGCTCCGCTGATGGCGGTGGTGGATCCGCATCCATCGATCTTTCGGAGAAACAATGATGTTCCGTCGTTCCACCACGCGCTACGGGACCTCCCCAGAGCCCGTGACACCCTATCAGCACGCAGCCCAGATCTGGGACGAACGGATCGGCTCCGCCCGGGTCCAGGCCCGCAACTGGCGGCTCATGGCCTTCGGCAGTCTGTTCCTCTCGGCAGCACTCGGGGTCGGTCTGGTCTGGCAGTCTGCCCGAGGCACCATCGTGCCCTGGGTCGTGCAGGTCGACAAGCTTGGCCAGGCGCAGGTGATCGGTCCTGCAACAGCGGCCTTCGTCCCGACTGATCCGCAGGTGTCGTGGTATCTGGCACGCTTCATTGAAGATGTGCGCAGCCTGTCCGCCGATCCTGTCGTCGTGCGGCAGAACTGGCTCCGGGCCTACGACTTCACCATGATTTCCGGCGCACAGGCGCTCAATGACTACGCCCGCCTGAACGAACCGTTCTCGCGGATCGGTCATGAGCAGGTCGAGGTCGATGTGTCGTCGGTGATCCGGGCCTCGCCCGGCAGTTTCCGCGTCGCCTGGACCGAGCGGCATTACCGCGACGGGGCGTTCACCGGCACCGAACGCTGGACCGCCATTCTCACGGTCATGATCGTGACCCCGCGCACAGCCGATCGCCTGCGGAAAAATCCGCTTGGCATTTTCGTCACCGCCATCAACTGGTCGAAGGAACTCGGACAATGATCCGTATGGTCTTGCGCGCTCTACCGCTGGCGCTGCTCACCCTGTCTGCCTGCGCCGGACAGTATCATCCGCCCGCGATCCGCTATGACGACGCAGTGCGGGCGACACGCCTGGCAGATCCGCCCAAACCGGTGCAGGTGGTCGAAGTCGCCCGACCTCTGCCTTTGCCGGGACAATTAAAGCCGCTTCCGCCCCGCGGTCTGCGGACGCGGCATGTCGCTCCCGACGTCGCGGACCCGACCGTGCGCGTTGTCCAGGCCAATCTGGCCGCGCGCATCCAGCCGACGCGGGCGGGATTTATCAATGCCGTGCAGGTCTATCCCTACAGTGCTGGCGCGCTCTATCAGGTCTATGCCTCGCCCGGTGACATCACTGACATCATGCTCCAGCCCGGCGAGAAGCTGGTGGGCAGCGGGCCGGTTGCCGCCGGTGACACGGTCCGGTGGGTGATCGGCGACACGTCAAGCGGCTCTGGGGCAGCCAAACGCGTTCACATCCTGATCAAGCCGACCCGCCCCGATCTTACGACCAATCTGATCGTCAATACCGATCGCCGGACCTATCTGGCGGAACTGCGCTCGACCCTCGCGACCTATATGGCGTCCGTGTCGTGGGACTATCCCGAAGACGATCTGATCGCGCTGCACCGGCAGGATGAGGCGGCAGAGGAAGAAGCGCCCGTGGAGACCGGGCTCGACCTCGACGATCTGCATTTTCGCTATGCAATCTCGCCCGCGAAAGGGGGTATCCCACCGTGCTGCCTACGCGCGCCTTTGACGATGGACGCAAGGTCTATATCGCGTTTCCGAGTGGGATCGGGCAGGGGGATCTGCCGCCTCTTTTCGTGCTGGGGCCAGACGGCAATCCCGCTTTGGTCAATTATCGCGTGCGCCAGAACTGGATGATCGTCGACCGGCTGTTCGCCGCAGCCGAACTTCGCCTCGGCGACAAGACCAGTGAGCAGCGGGTGCGCATCGTCCGCACTGACGGGCGGCCGTCATGAGCGAGGAAAGAGAGGAAGGGGCAGAACCAGACACGGCTCCACGTCCTGAGCAGAATGCTCCGTCCAGTGGGGGAAGCCCGCCGTCACCAGCGACACCCCCCGATCTGCGCCTGCGCGCCGAGCGGCCGCACGTGGTGCGCCTGTCACGAACCGTGATCTGGTCACTCGGGGGGACTGGCGTCATCGCCGTGGCGTTCGCCCTCGGCTATGCATTGGAAGCCAGCCATCGACCGCCACCGGCGCCGGCCGGTTCGGAGAACGCGTCACCGCCATCGGCAGCAGGTCTGGACACCCTGCCGAAAGATTATTCCAATGTGCCGAAACTGGGGCCAGCGCTGCCCGGTGATCTGGGACGGCCGATCCTGCACGCGCAGCAGCAGGGCAAGTCAGTCCCCACCAACGCCATCGGCAATGAGGATGCGCGCCGGGCACAGCAGGAGATTGATGCCGCTATTGGCAGCAAGCTTTTCGCCGCTGTCGAGACCCGCGACCAGCATGACGGGCAGCCGGTTCAGACGGTAGCCTCAGCGTCGTCCGGTCAGACGCAGGGAACTCCGGATCCAGGAGCGCAGTCTGGAAACCGGGCCTTCCTCGCGGGCCAGCCCGACCGGCAGATCATCAGTCCTGACCGGATCATGCCGCTCGCCTCGCCTTATATAGTGCAGGCGGGAACCGTGATTGCCGGGGCGCTGAATACGAAAATCAGTTCCGATCTGCCGGGCCAGATCGTCGGTCATGTCACGCAGAACGTCTATGACAGCCCGACCGGGCGCTATCTCCTGATCCCGCAGGCAGTACGCTGTTTGGCGCGTATAACAGCGGCATCTCCTTCGGGCAGCAGCGCACCCAGATCATCTGGACCCGGCTGATCTTCCCGGACGGCGAGAGCCTCGTGCTGGAGAAGCTGCCGGGTGCTGACGCGATCGGCCAGTCCGGTCTGTCGGATCAGGTAAACAACCACTGGGGCCAGTTGTTCAAAGCCGCACTGGTGACCACGCTCCTCAGCGTAGGGTCCGAAGCCGGAACGAGCCAGAGTGAGAACAATCTGGCTCAGGCCATTCGCAGCGGCGCCAGCAACGGGTTCTCTCAGGTGGGCTACCGGCTGGTTGACCGTTCCCTCGATATTCAGCCGACCCTCACCGATCGCCCCGGCCTTCCGTTCACCCTTCTGTTGGGGCGCGATCTGATACTCAAACCTTATGTTCCGAAAGGAGACCATCAGAATGGATAAGCTTCGCATCACCGAAATTCCCGACAGTCGTCCTGTCAGGATGACGATTGCATTTCCGGCGGACATTCATCGTGATCTTCTTCTGTACGCCCGCTTTCTCGCGGAGGAAAACGGCGGGGATGCCAATCTTGGGAAAAATCCCGCGCGTCTGGTTCCGATCATGGTAGCCCGATTCATCGAACGAGATCGGGTGTTTCTCAAGAAACGGAAGGAACAGAGCGAAAAGCAGTGAGAACCGGATTTGAATAAACGGACCGTTCCGTATTGTAACGTTTGGGCAGGATATGGCATGATCGCCTCGTTCATTCCCGATATGGGGGATCACAATGATGGACGGGGCGACAACCGCATTTCACGAAGGCGAACGGCGTGCGCAGGCACTGGCTGGCGTTGCAGCACCTTCGAGCGCCTTCATCCGCCCCTACATGACGGAGCAGCATCGCACTTTCTTTGCGTCGCTGCATTACGTCGTGCTGGGAGCGCTTTCCCCCGATGGATGGCCGGCGGCCACCATCGCAACCGGTGTTCCAGGCTTCCTTTCAAGTCCTGATGAGACCACACTTCAGCTTGCGTGGCATCCAATGCCCGGTGATCCTGTGGCCGAGGCGATCGCCCAGGGGCGTCCGATGGCTATGCTTGGCATCGAGCTTGCGACCCGGCGACGCAACCGCGCCAACGGCGTCATTCTGTTAGACGACGCGGACGGCATTCGGATGCGTGTTCGGCAAAGCTTTGGTAATTGCCCGCAATATATCTGCACGCGCGAGGGCAGGCTAATGTGTCGCTCACCCGGTCCCGTAGAGAGATCGCCGACACTTGATGCGGAGGCGCGCAGCCTTATCACGAAAGCTGCCACGTTCTTCGTCGCCTCCTACACACCGTCTGGTGGCCATGGTGGCATGGATGTCTCGCATCGCGGTGGGCCAGCAGGCTTTGCCCGGTTCAACGACGATATCCTGACTGTCCCGGATTATCCCGGAAACCGTTATTTCAACACATTCGGAAATTTTCTTGAGAATCCGCGGGCGGGTCTTCTCTTCATCGATTTTGCAACGGGTGACCTCCTGCATGTGACGGGTGAGGCCACTATCTCGTGGTGCGGCACCGAGCGCTCATTTGATGTACGTGTTCGCGATGTCATCCGGCGTAGATCGGCCCTAACGTTTGATTGAAGTGTGCTTCCTGGCACTGATGAAATGCATGACGATGTAGGTACAATATGTTCCATTGGGTCGGAATTGACTACTGATCTGTATATTTTTTATTTCCATCGTCAAAATTTGTGCTAAACACATTTATACATAAGGTGTGGTGGATATTAGGGTTTCCTATAACAGGACGATGTGTGATGGTGAATTGTAATCAATGCTTTTTTAAGGCCCAGTGTCTCTCGCTTATGTACGCGTGTTGTTGATCATATTCTGAGAAAATACCGTTTCCTCAAAGTGGTTTCTCTAAACCGGTTTCGGTAATTGGAATGAGAACTTGTTGCTCACGTACTGCCAGTCCCCTGACGATCCGTCGGCTCCTAGGCGGTAAGTGACAATGCATCCACGCTTAACCAAGATCTGTATTATGCAAAACACACATACACGAAATACTGTTTCGACTAAGTTCTATCCAAACATTGGTACGATCACATGCTACTTCTCTTCATGGTCGCAATTCCAGCCACTTAATAGAGAGAATTTTGTTTCTGGCTGTAGAGTGTCTCGATACCATCCACGCATTCGGCCTCTTCAGAAGCAATATGGAATGCGACCGCCACGAGTAAGTTGCGGTAATGAAACACGAGAGGCTCAGTTTTATTTTATTCTCCCCCTGTGGAATTGACGAGATTTCTTCATCGCTACATTGAATATTTTCAATGATTATCAGGACATGCAGAAGCAGTTTTAACGGGGGAGACATGTCGACTTCACTGCATGTTCCTGTCACAAAACTGTAATGCAAAGGGTCCAGGAGGCATGCATGAGTGCGATCGGTATTATCGCCACGATCGGGCCAGTGTCGGCTCGAGCGGAAAGTCTAACAGCCTTGCGCGCAGCAGGCATGACAGTAGCCCGCCTTAACGGCTCGCATAACAGCTTGGCTTGGCATCGAGCGACAATAGAGCTTTTGAGACGTACCGTTCCGGATGTTCCCATCCTGTTTGATATTCCAGGTCGCAAGATCCGAACGACCCAGCTTGTACACGAGCCAAGCTTTAAGGCCGGCGAAACAATAATTCTGACAACCGACACAAGCCACGACGGGACGCTCAAGGTGCCCGTGAATTTCGATGGGTTACACGAGCAACTTCATGCTGACGTCAGGCTCTACGCGGACGATGGAACACTGTCTTTTATCGTGACCGAAATTAACGGGCGCGACATCTACGTTCGTGCGATCGGCGATGGCACCCTTCGAAGCCGCAAGGGGATCAACGTCCCGGAGGTCGCGCTGGGGCGCGATCTGGTAACCGACCACGATCGTAACATGGTCACGTTCGCTAAAGAAAACGGCGTTGATTATGTTGGCATCAGCTTTGTTGAGAGTGCAGAGCATGTGGACGCTATTCGCACGTTAATCGGTACCCTTACGCCTAGGATTGTTGCCAAGATCGAAAATCAAGGTGGTCTCGATAACCTCCAAGATGTCGTCGGGGCTGCTGACGTTATCATGATAGATCGGGGTGATCTCTCGGTCGAAACCGATGTCGACCAAGTCTCAGTATTTCAAAAAAAGATCATTGGGGTAGGCCAAGCACATGGTAAACCCGTCATCGTCGCGACAGAGCTTCTACACACCATGATCGATAATCCTTATCCCACCAAGGCGGAGATCGGCGACATAACCAATGCTGTGATTGATGGAGCGAGCCTGCTCATGCTCTCCGGCGAAACCGCGATCGGCCGCTATCCGGTTGAAGCTGTTGCCCGCTTGAAGAGTGTCTCGCTCGTAGCGCAGGGGCATATCGTCGGTAAGGTTCCCAACGTGGAACCTGCGAACGAGATTGCTCGTGCAATCCGCGCCCTCACGACGACTCTTCCCGTCAACAAGATCGTTGTACTCTCCCGAAGCGGCTATGCCGCGGGGCTCGCTGCTGCTGCGTTGGTCGATCAACCGATCATCGCCGCCAATTCCGATCCGTTGGTGGCCCGCAGCTTCAATCTTATTCCAGGGGTACAGGGTGTTCATGTCCCGCAACTCGCCTGGCGCGATTCCCGCTCTGTGATTGAATCACTCCGTGTGTTGCGAGATCAGTCAATCCTTTCTGACGAAGATGTCGTGTTGGTCGTCAGCGCGAATCTAGGCGATGATCGTTATTATTTAAACAGCTTTCAGACTTTTCGTGTCGGTGCGGTCTTCAGTCATGTCGTCAACGATGAGCAATGGCTGGCGACTGCGTAATTGCCTGGCGGAGTTACTCTCGGAGGTATGTGATGGAACAAACAACCATCATCGTTATAGCCATACTGGCATTTTCGGTCGTTCAATCCGTGTTTGGCATGGGGCTTCTCGTCTTTGGGACGCCGACGCTCCTGCTTTTAGGGCTGCCATTTCCTACGGCTCTTGGCTGGCTTCTGCCGGCATCATTGGCGATTTCGACGATACAGGTTGCGGGTGGCCACGCTTACGCGCGTTCCACATGGGTACACGCGAGACCTCTTCTTTGCCTTCTTCCTTTGGTGGCCGTGCTTGCACTCGTGCTTACGTTCAACCTTCATGCGAAGATCGATGTTGCCATTGGCGTAACAATGCTTCTGGCTTCCGCGATCCGGATCAACATCAAGTTACAGCAGCGCTTGGCACAATTTATTGCACGGGCCGAAAATCCTTATCTGCTTGTGATGGGCGCGCTTCACGGACTCACAAACATGGGCGGCGCACTCTTATCTGTGTACGCGTCGACTGTATATCGCGAAAAGACGGAGATTCGGGCAACAATCGCGACCTATTATTTGTCGTTCGGTATCGTTCAAATCGCGACGATCGCCGTCCTGAAACCTGAGGTTCTTGGGCTACACAGCGTCATCGCTGCCATCGTTGCAGCCCTTGTATATGGGATGGTCGGCCAGCTTATTTTCCAGCGTGCCTCCGGGGTCTTCTATGACAAAGCGATTACCGGATTCATTGCTGTCTATGGTGCGGCCGTACTCATTAAATCTAGTTTCTGAGTAAAATCACTCATGATTGAAATAACTGTCGCACTGGTTCCTATATTTGCAATTATTGGTCTGGGGTTTTTATTGAAAAGTAAATCCCTTATTGCAGAAGAGTTTTGGCTTCCATGCGAGAAACTTAACTATTTTTATCTGTTCCCGAGCCTGATGTTCAGTCAGATCGCGACTGCCAACTTCGCGGGCTTCTCGCTGTATTCAATCGCCATTACATTGTTGGGTGCGGTTGCGACAGGAGGGGCGCTGCTTTACGGGTGGCGAGTTATCCGACCGCAGCCAGGTCCGATTTTTTCATCAGTTCTACAAGGAGCCCTTCGCCCAAATACATATGTTGGCGTTGCTGCTGCCACCGCGCTCTATGGGCATCTTGGACTTATGGTCACAGCAGTTGCCATTGCAATTACGATTCCCGTCCTGAATGTAGGTTCGATTATCGTACTCGCTTTCCATGGGAGCGACGGTCCCCTTGATAAATTACGCCTGATTAAAACGATAGCGACCAATCCTGTCATCGTCTCGGTTCTGGTAGGTATAGTCGTCAATTTCCTTGGTATTGAGATTCCGAGACCGTTGACCTCAACTCTTAACATCTTGGGTAAGGCCTCACTGCCTCTCGGCTTGCTTGCCGTTGGAGCTGGCCTAGACATTACGGCCGCGCGCATGTCCCATGGACCAGTTTTGCAATCAACCGTCGTCAAACTTGTGCTGGTCCCTCTTACCACTTACATCATTGGTGAAACACTCGGCCTCCGAGGAGTCCCTCTCAGTGCAATCGTCCTGTTCAATGCTCTGCCCTGTACTCCGTCAGCTTACATCATGGCACGATTGCTCGGAGGAGAACATCGGATAGCAGCAGGGATCATCAGCGTTCAAACGGCTCTTGCGGCCGTAACGATCCCCGTCGTGCTCGCGGCGCTTGGCTAAAACTATGGTTTCTCCAATGAAAATCGCCATTTTGTCCGACATTCATGGTAATCTCCCTGCTTTAGAGGCCGTAATAGCGGATGCGTCCCAATTACACGTCGATCGAATTTACAATTTGGGAGATTGCCTTTCCGGGCCTTTGTGGCCATCGGAAACCGCAGACCGTCTGATAGCGTTAGCTTGGCCCACCCTCGCTGGCAACCACGAGCGACAGATGCTGTTGCCGGGCCTGGATTCCAACACGTCCGATGGTTTTGCGACTACGCGTATAACACCGCGCCATCGAGCATGGCTGGCTGGTCTGCCCGCGCGGTTGGAACCCTTTCCTGATGTTCTGCTTTGTCACGGCACACCGACCTGTGACGAGGCTTACTGGCTGCATCGGGGCAAGCCTGGTGCTATGCGGAAGGCGAGCAAAGCCGAAATCGCTTACCATGCCACTCATCATCTTCTGGCGTTATGCGGTCATACGCATGTAGCGCGTAGCATCTCGCTGCAAGATGGCCGTATTATCGCCAATCCCGGCAGCGTGGGCCTGCCCGCTTATGATGACGATCCAATTATGCCTGATCTTCCCGAGCCGGGAGGCCCTCGCGCACGTTATCTTGTTGCCGAGCGAGAAGCGGGATTCTGGCGCGTCGAATTGCGTGCCGTGACTTATGATTTTGAAAAGGCTGCGCGGCGTGCCGAACTGCATGGTCGAACCGGATGGGCTCATACACTGCGGACGGGTCGTACGCTTAACCAACCTGACTCGGGTATTTGAATAGGACGGCAGGCAATCCATGATGCGGCTGCATTGTCGCCGGTGTAGGGCACAGTCTGAGCGCCCATCCCGTGTCATTCCTGCGCGACGATCTCCGCGCTAGAAAGATCGTGCGGTGCGGCGTCGTCATGGCATTGCGTGACGGAAAGGGCGCGGAGCCCGCCGGACGAAACTGGCACCGCCAAACTCGTCATCTAGCCGAACATCTTCGAGAAATACCGATCGATCATCTTGTCGGCCAGCATGATGGCGGCGAAAGGACGCATCCAGTGCGAGGGTGACGTGGTGCATCTGGTGACGCTGGAACTGACGGACCTTTCGGGGCGGCTGCGGCACGTAGGGGAGCGGGGTGGAAAGGATGATCACGCGAGGCACGATCTCGCCCCACTCAATTTCAGGTCACGGAATTTCCATTGATTGTTTTCAATTCGCTTTTCTTGACGCCCGGATTTGGGTAGATTCCGCATTGGCGTGTGGAAACGCTTTTTGCACTGGGCGGCCTCCTATGTCGGGTGGCCTGCCAAATAGAACACCCGGACCTATGGTCCCGTGGTGAACGGCTTCGGCTGTTTGTCACTGGGAAATAGGCAGGAGGTGAATACGCCCAGCGCAAAACACCTTTCCAACCGCCCGACGCCAGGGATCGGCGCGGGGAAGTGCGGGCAGGCAATATTGTACGAACCGGTCAATCAGAGCGTCGTTTATGGTTTTCGTTTTGACTTCAAACCGCAAGTGATGAAGATGCATCACCTTGCACAGGCAGAGTTACAAAGGAACGACCGGTCATGACACTACCGATACTCTATAACTGTCCACCTTCAGGAAACTGCTACAAGGTCCGGCTGTTCGCAGCCCTGGTCGGCATCGAACTTGAGATCAGGAATGTCGACCTCGCCGCCGGAGCTCAAAAAACAGCAAAATTCACAGCACTCAATCCGTGGCAGCAGGTGCCCGTGTTCCAGGATGGCGAAACCGTTATCTGGGACTCTCAGGCCATCCTCGTCTATCTGGCGGAAACCTATGGCAAGCACGACTGGCTTCCGTCCGATCCTGTCGGACGCGCCAAAGTGGCCCAGTGGCTCTCAGTCGCCGTGAATGAGATCCAGCATGGTCCCGCAGACGCACGACTGGTCAAGCTGTTCGGCTACCCGCTTCGGTATGATGACGCGGCCAAAGCGAGTGAACGGACCCTGAAGATCATCGACGATTATCTTTCGGGCCACAAATGGTTGGCGACCGAACGTCCGACCATTGCTGATTGCGCGGCCTATCCCTACCTGGCGCTGGCCCCACAGGGCGAAATTTCACTGGAGCCCTACCCGTCATTACGTCGCTGGATCAGCGATGTTGAAGCATTGCCTGGCTACATACCGGTCGATCAGTAAGCAGATATATCGGCCGGTGAAAGTAATTTTTTCTGCTTCTGGTCACCATAGCTCCGGCTTTTCCGGTGAGGGAGCACGGAGAGGAAGAGTAAAGCTGGAAATTCCGTGACGGGTTGAAAGGAGGGGAGAGAGTCTCCGCTCCGCCTGTCATGGAGTTTTCGCCATGGCTACCGCCATTCAGAAAATCAGCCTGAGCTCTTCCCGGGATATTCCCTTCCATAAGCTTGTTCTGTCACAATCCAACGTCCGGCGTGTGAAGTCGGGTCTCTCGATCGAGGAACTGGCCCGCGACATCGAACGCCGCGGCCTGCTGCAGAGCCTGAACGTCCGTCCTGTTCTCGACGACACGGGAACGGAGACCGGCCTGTTCGAAGTTCCCGCAGGCGGCCGTCGTTTCCGCGCACTTGAATTACTGGTCAAACAGAAGAAACTCAACAAGACGGCGCCGGTGCCCTGCGTCGTGCGCGAGGCCGGATCAGCCATTCTCGCCGAGGATGACTCTCTCGCCGAAAACGTCCAGCGCGTCGCCCTGCACCCGCTGGACCAGTTCCGGGCATTCCGCGACATGCTGGAAAAAGGCATGTCCGAAGAGGAAATCGCAGCCGCGTTCTTCGTTCCGGTCTCCGTCGTCAAACAGCGTCTTCGTCTGATGACGGTTTCCGAAAACCTGCTTGAGGTTTACGAACAGGACGGCATGCGGCTGGAGCAGCTGATGGCCTTTTCCATCAGCGACGATACCGCCCGTCAGGAGCAGGTCTGGGAGATTATTGCCCAGAGCCAAAACCGCGAGCCTTATGTCATCCGTCGCATGCTGACCGAGAAGACCGTGCGGGCGTCGGACGCGCGTGCCCGCTTCGTCGGGCTCGATGCCTATGTCGTGGCTGGTGGCCACGTGATGCGTGACCTCTTCGAAGCCGACGATGGTGGATGGCTTCAGGACCCGGCTATTCTTGACCGGCTGGTCATGGAAAAACTGCACGCGGCAGCCGAGCAGGTCCGTACCGAAGGATGGAAGTGGGTCGAAACCGATCTGTCTTTCCCCTGGGGGCATACGCGTCACCTTGTCGAGATCGACAATACGCCGGTTCCCCTCTCCGAAGAGGAAACGACACGTCTTGAAGCCCTCCGCATCGAGCAGGAGGCGATCGAGGCGGAATACGCCCAGGCGGATGAACTGCCCGATGAGGTGGACAGCCGTCTCGGTGAGATCGAACAGGCGATCGAAGCCTTCGAAACCCGTCCCGCGATCTTCGATCCCGGTGATGTTGTTCGCGCGGGGGCCTTCGTCAGCTCGATAGCGACGGCACCCTCCTGATTGAACGCGGTTTCGCCCATCCGGAAGATATGGAAGATGAAAGCTCACCGGACACGCACACTTCTGCGCAGGCCGTGGAAGCCAGCGCTGCGCATGACGAAAACGACGATTACACGATCGCAGGGGCGGGAGAGCCCGACCTGCCCGATGACGCTGAAGACGAAGAAGACGTCCGCCGCCCCATCCCGGAACGGTTGCTCTCCGAACTGACGGCATGGCGCACGCTCGCCCTTCGGGATGCGCTGGCCAGCAATCCTCACGTGGCGCTGACCGAGTTTCTCCATACACTTTGCCTGAACCTGTTTCGCGATGACCGATCGGGTGCCTGCCTCGAAGCAGGCGTTCGTTCCGTCGTCCTGCCGTTACAATCGGCTGATCTGGCGACCAGCATGCCAGCGCATGACGTCCGCGCACGCCATGAAGGATGGAAGCAGGATTTGCCGCAGGATGAAGACGCATTGTGGCTCTGGCTGGACCGCCTGGATGAAACCAGCCGCCTGGCTCTGCTGGCGCATTGTCTGTCATTCGGGGTCAATGCCCTGTTCGAAAAGGCAAATCCGCATGCGGCGGTCTCGCCACGAACGATTGAGCGACGTCTGGCCCGAAGCGACCGGCTGGCCTCAGCCCTGCGGTTAGATCCGGTGGAAGCAGGATGGCAGCCGACAGTCGAAAATTACCTGGGACGCGTCACCAAACCGCATATTCTCGACGCGGTACGTGAAGCGCGGGGCGAGCAGGCGGCAGAGATGATCGCCCATCTCAAGAAGGCCGACATGGCCCGCGAGGCCGAACGGCTGCTCGAGGGGGCAGGCTGGTTGCCCAATGCACTACGGGCGGGTGCTCCTCAAACAGGAGATTCCGTCACTGAAGACGATAACGGAACAGGTGACGTCACGTTACCGACTTTCCTGAGCGAGGAGATCGCCGCGGAGTAAATCATCGAGGTTTCTTGCACGAATGCGACTTCCGTAGTCCGGAAGTCGCATTTTTTATTGGCTCGTGTTTTCCCGATCAAGGTCTGGATACCGTTTCACGGTCCACAAATTTTTCGAGGGTGCGATTCATCCGCTCAGCAAGCCACGTGCAGAATGCCCGCTTTCGGTCATCCTGTGCAATATTGGCCGACGACAGGCAGACATAGCGTGTTCCGTCGCGCGCAAACCGCCGCGGCGCGACGAGGAGCCCTGCCTCGATATCCCCGGCCGCCATGAAGACTGATGCGAGCGCCGCACCTTGTCCGGCCTGCGCGGCCTGAAGCGCCAGGTAAAAATGCTCGAACGTGAGTTTGGGAGCACGTGTGCGTTTTAAACCCGAAAGACTTAACCATTGTTTCCATGCGTCGGGACGCGTCATCGTGTGCAGCTGGGCACTCCTGAACAAAGAGTCCGCCTTTCCATCCGCGACCAACATGGGGGTGACCACGGGCCCGGTCGCCTCGTCGCAGAGCGGATAAATGTGTAGTTCCTGATCGACCCGAAAATCTTCCCGGCGAATAGCAAGATCGATTCGGTCTTTCTCGAAATCGATCGGTCCCCCGGCGGCAAAGACCTTCACATCCAGACCGGTATCGCGCTTCAGGTCGCCAAGTGCCGGAATCAGCATTTTCAGACACAGCGTCGGCTCACATGAGATCGACAACGGCGGAATAATGCCATCGCGATGAAAGTCCTCCAGTGCCTGTGCAAGATCCTGAAACGCGTCATGCAGCTTTGCTGCAAGTGCTCGCCCACGGTCGTTCAGAACGTTGGCACGCGCACGACGTATGAACAGCTCTTCGCCCAGTTCATCTTCGAGTTGTCTGATCTGCCGGCTGACGGCTCCGTGGGTGACGTGCAGTTCGTCTGCGGCCGCTTGCAGCGTTTCATGCCGGGCTGCGGCTTCGAAAGAGCGAAGTGCGTTGAGCGACGGAAGGCGGACAGGAATACGCATGCTTTATTCATCTCCGCGTTGCGACCCGGACATGTGAGATTACCTCACGAATGAGCGTCAGAACAAATCGATTTTTTGCCCTGCCACAGCATGTCATTTGCAGAATTGTCGCGAGTGCGGCACTGGCAGAAACTGTTGTGGACACAATCATGTCGTTACCAATATTCACCGATAGTTCCGATGGCCATCGCACAATCGAACGCTCCTTGCAGGCTGCTCAGAATGCTATCACGTCACAAAGCTATTTCATGTCGGACGGACAGATACTGAGAAACGTTTTTCAATCTTCTTCGGGATGCAGCACTGTTCGTCTCAATGACTTCTGTGATTCCTGGAACGATATGCCAGTCGATACCTATATGGGGGATCGCGGTGTTTATCGCCGACGTCGACATGCCGCATATCATGTCTCGAACGATCACAGAATTAAGAGACTGCCGCACCGACCACATTATCAAACGGTCAGCTACAACCATCTCAATGGCGGGGTAGAGCGTCATTTCGAGCCGATCCCTGACACGATCGCCGACGGGGTCGTGCTCAATACTCTTCTTCAGTTTGCTTCAACGGTCTTTTCCGGTGTCGATCCCGTGGCATCCTGGTTTGTCGAAGTCCACCAGTTCCGCATCGAAGCGATCGAACACGGCGGGAAACCGACCCCGGAGGGGGCTCATCGCGATGGGGTCTCCTATGTGCTGATGGTGCTGATTGATCGTCAGAATGTCACTGGCGGGGAGACGACCATCTACTCCCTCGCGGGCGTTCCCCTGACGGATTTCACGCTCCAGGAACGTTTCGATATCGCGCTCGTGGACGACGAAAAGGTCGTTCATGGCGTCAGTCCGGTGTTTCCGAAAGACGGAAACCAGCTGGCATATCGCGACGTGCTCGTCATCACGTTCCGGGCGGAACGAAACTCTGTCGTAGAGGAGTCATGTCCATGAACCAGCTCGCTCTCGTCTTCGGTGTGACCATGCTGGCTGTGATAAGTCCGGGCGCGGATTTCGCGATGGTGTCGCGCAACAGTTATCTTTATGGCCGACAGGCAGGCATTCTCTCGGCCCTGGGCATAGCGGCATCGTGCTGGACCCACGTTTTTTACGCCGTCTTTCTCCTCTCATCAATGCAGGTGATCCTGCCTGATCTGCTTCTCTATGTTCGTTACGCCGGAGCCGCTTACCTGCTGTATGTGGGTATCAGGACCATTTTGTCCGGGTCTGCGATCGAGGAGGCCGAGGAGCGTGTCTCATTGGTGACCCCTTCGCGCTCGTTTCTCGACGGTTTCCTCACCAATGCACTCAACCCGAAGACCGCCGTCTTCGTCATCAGCCTCTACACGCAGGTCATCGGACCTGCGTCACCGCTCAGCTACGCGCTGATGTGTGGCATGATGATTTCGCTTTGTCATCTGGCCTGGTTCGTCGCTGTCTCCTATGTGCTGTCACAGAGTGCGACCCGCCGCTGGATCCTTGCCCGGGCCGGAACGTTCAACCGTGTGATTGGTGTGTTTCTCGTCTGCATTGGTCTCGCTCTTGGCTTCTTCGATCATGGGGGGGCGCACTCATGAAACAGGAAAAGACGGCCTTTCTCGATCTTGAGGGTGTTCTGGCCCCTGAAATGTGGCCTTATCTCGGCAAGAAATTCGGCCTCGACGCATTGATGGCCACGACGCGCGAGGAGCCGGATTACCGGCACCTGATGACGCGGCGGGTCGAAGCCCTGAATGCGCACGGCATATCCATGTCAGACATTCAGAAAACACTCGCGACGCTTCCCCTTTTTGATGGCGCGGTCGATTTTGTGAAGCACCTCGCCCGCGAGATGACAGTCATCCTGGTCACGGACTCGTTCCGACCGATGAACGAACCCTATATCAGGGAACTGAAGCCCGACGAGGTCTTCTGCCACCATTTTCTCCTCGACGACCGGGACCAGGTAGTCGGCTTTGATTTCTGGAACGATTTGCGGGGCAAGCATGAGGCAGTCTCCGCCTCCAGCACGACCGCCGCGATGACGTTTGCGGTCGGCGACGCGTTCAATGACCTGAGCCTCTTACGGGCGGTCGACCGGGGTATCCTGTTCAGACCGTCTCGAGCTACGCAGGCCGCGGCGACTGACCTGCTCTGGGTATCCACTTACGAAGAATTGCTCGGATTGTTCATGGCAGAGCAGGAGCCAGCAGTTATTGCCCACACCGCAGTGCCTGACGGACGTGGTCGCTTTGCCGAGGATAACAGGCGAGCATAAAGTCTTCCGTCAGACTGGCGATCATGGTGTTTTCTCGCTGCTTCCGGTCCCCGGAAGCAGCATTTTCCATGCAGGTCCGGCCCTGAAAGAGGGAGAGGGCGGCTTCGCCTTTTGTGCCGAATGTCCGGCGCAAGAGGAGAGTTTCCATGACCATGACCGTTCTTCCTTCGACCCGTCCCGCCACTGGGTTTCGCATCGATCCTTCCGTGGCCGGGTGGATCACCGTGTATCGTCCGAATGGTTTTCCCGTCCTGACGATGAACGCTATCTGTCTCTCGCCGACCTGCACGCCGCGACCCTGAACCGTGCGGAACGGGCTACCGCACGCACCGTGGAGAGCCGCGCCATTCGCGTCGAGGCCACGCGCGAGGATGCCGAAAGGCTGACCCTCTCGGTGCCGGGCCAGAGCGCGCCTGTTGCACCGACCCACTGGTCCTTCGGGCAGTTGTGCAGTCTGGTCAGCGCGCCGTCATCTTACCTGCGGAATCTTCCGGCTCCGCTCGCCGCCATAAACCTGCAGCACGGGCTGCTGTCCCATCGGGCCGAACTGGTCAAGACACTGGAAACGGGTGATGGCCGTGTGGAACTGCGCGCTGTCACCGGCCCGGATTATGGCCGGATATGGGACCATGAACTTGTCGGCGCCGTGCGTAAAATCGCGGGAAACGGGACGGGCGATACGAACTGGAAGGTTCCGGGTGTCATCGACTGGGCGACGATGACGCATAATCCGCATGTCGATATCACGAAGGAAACCACCACACTTTACGCGTCAGACAGGGATGTTTTTCTGTTTCTTGTCGACGATACGCATCCGATCGAGGCCGGACGACTGCCGAATGGTGAACCTGATCTGTTCTTTCGGGGATTTTACGCCTGGAATTCGGAAGTCGGTAGTAAAAGCTTGGGAATTGCTTCTTTTTATCTTCGCGGGGTGTGTCAGAACCGCCTGATCTGGGGGCAGGAAAACCTGCAGCAGATCACGATCCGTCACAGCAAGTTCGCCGCAAACCGCTTTGTCCATCAGGCGACGCCAGCGCTGCGTAATTTCGCAAATGCCAGTGCAGCATCGTTCATTTCCGGTATTCAGGAATCACGCAGGCAGGTTGTCGCGCGTGACGAGGAAGATCGTGAACGGTTCCTTCGGCGTCAGGGTTTCTCGAAGCCGGAAACGGCGAAGATAATTGAAACGGTCCTGCATGAGGAAGGCCGCCCACCGGAAAGCGTGTTCGATTTCGTTCAGGGCATCACGGCGTTCGCGCGGACGAAGAGCAACCAGGACACGCGCCTCGACCTTGAAGGCAAGGCACGCAAACTCATGGAGCGTGTCTGACACCGCACCAGATCATTTTGTCCCGTTTCTCGCGAAAGCCCGGATCCATTCCGGGCTTTTTCTTTATAGGGAGGTTTCCCGATGGCCGACTATTTCACCCATTTCTCGTGTGTCCTGGATGTCGGGACGTATGAAAATGCCAAACACGCGCTTGAATTGTACACAAACGAGTCTGAGGACTGCGATGGATTTCGGGTTTCCGACGGTTTCAGTCTTTCCCTGTCGCGCGAATGCAACTCGGAACTGTGGATCCATGACGACATCAGTGGCGATCCTGAATGTGTCATCGTGTTCGTCCTGCGATGTGCGGCGGAATTCCGTCTCTCGGGCTTATGGGGTTTCGAATACGCTAACACATGTTCCCGACCCCGTCTGGAAGCTTTCGGGGGAGGGGCGCACATTATCGATCTTGGCGCGCGAAAGTCCGTTGGCTGGACCAGCACCAACGAATGGCTGGCGAGCGCCCTTGAAGGAGATGTTCCCGATGCCTGAGATCATCTCCATTACAGTTTATCAGATTGATGAACTGTCCGACGTGGCCCGTGAAAGAGCCCGCTGCTGGTATCGCAACACTCTGGACGGCTTTCCCTGGTGGGATAGCGTCTATGAGGATTTTTTGCGGATATGTGCGATCCTGGGGATCGACGTCACCACGGCATCGCAACGGTCGGCAGTGCCATCGGGCGGAACTGACCCCTGTATTTATTTCCGGGGTTTTTCCAGTCAGGGTGACGGTGCGTCGTTCGAGGGCACATATCGGTACGCCCGGCATGCCGCTCGTGAGATCCGCAAGTATGCGCCGCACGACACCGAACTCCATGCAATTGCCGACCGCCTGGCGCAAATTCAGAAGCAGAATTTTTACCAGCTTACCGCCCGGATGACACAGAGCGGGCTTTATTATCATGAATACACGATGCGCATCGATGTTAGCCGCGATAGCCCGTCGGGTCAGGACATGACGGCTGACGCGGAGAAGGCAATTATCGACGTGCTGCGTGATCTGGCGCGCTGGCTGTACCGCTCTCTGGAAAAAGAGTGGGAATATCAATCATCGGACGAAGCGGTCGATGATGCCATGCGTGCCAACGAGTATACCTTTACTGCGGGTGGCAGACGGTTCAGTTTCACGTCAGACACCACTACTGGGCGTCCTTCGTGTTGAATTCAACAGCACGGGCGCTTGTGGCTGGTTCGGAGGATAGTGACGAATGTAATTCAGCTATAGTGCAACGAAAGTCCTATAAGAAATTCTTTTCCTCGGGAGTTCTAACCGAATTGGTCATACCCGACTATCACGAAAATCCACCAAATCCTCTTGGATGCCATAGGTCGCCGACTGTAATTTGAATGGCATTATATTTACAGTCGGCGATAAACATGATGAATACGTCTTCAGGTTGTCAGATGAACCGCATAATCATTATGCTCATGGAGGACCCATTTCACCAGACATCGCAATAAATTCGTCGCTTAGTCCTCTTTTCTTGTTCGACAGCATCATATCGACGGTTGGCTGGGAGTCAGGAGCACTTGGATCACAGCGAATGTCGAGCACATAAGCCTCTCCATTCTCCACAATCTTGAGCCCGCGCCTGATCGCAGCATGCAACTCGGCGCCGTCCGTGACCACCGCGCCTTTGACACCAAATGTTTCCGCGACTTTGGTGAAATTTACTTTTGGATCACCCAGTTTTAGGTACCACGGATCACTATTTGGCTTCCAATCGTAAATTGTTTCAATCACATCAAGGCCGTTGATGAGGGTCTTGTATTCATTGTTATTGACAATGAGATAAAGAACGGGAATTTTGAATTTTGCGGAAGTCCACCAAGCGTTGGTATAAAAAAGCGTTGATCCGTCTCCAACGATGTTAACCACTGTGCGTTTGTTTTTTAACGCAAGAGCTATCCCCAGTGAAGCAGGTACTGAAAATCCTAATGATCCGCCTGATACACAAAAATATGCATCGGGATGATCGTAGTCGAGAACCTTCAGTGTTGTTGACAATATCGAGAAATCTTCGTTGGCGATCGTGAGTGGCTTCTCCCATTTCTTTTGAACGTCTGCCAATGCCATGGGTACTTGGTATGCGGCGATAGTGGAAGACGGTTTCATATTCCGACATGCGACAGCCTTGACTTCAAAGTTGCTGTCTCGCTTGCGTGAGAGGATATCCAACTCTGCCATCCGGGATTTAGCCTCAGTAGGGTTGAATGCCTGATGCATCGTAATTTGTTCGACAATTTTTGGGAGCGTCTTCTTGATATCGCCTAGTACGCCGACCTCCGAGAAATAGTTTTTGCCAATTTCCCACGGGTCGTTGTGCAGCGTAACTTGTCGGAGTGCCGCAGGAATGATTGGTCCCTTGTCCCATTTGAAGATCAAGACCTGTGCTTGGGAGTTAACGCCAATCAGAAAAATTGTGTCAAAGCTCCCAAGTTGCTCGTGGACGCCTTCCTGCGTGCAAAGTTCGCCTTGCCAATGTGGAAGACTGGTTGGATAATTCAGGCGGCTGGCTTGTGACTCCGAATAGACAGGTGCTCCCAAGAGAACAGCGAGATCCCTGACCTCATCCCACGCATTTACCTCTCCCACCCCATCACCGACAAGAACAACAGGCGATTTTGCTCGGGCCAGAGCATCTGCTGCTTTTTTAATGCCTTCGTCGTCTCCAGTAACCTTATAATCAACACGCGTGACCGTGCCAGGGCCCGGGTCCGTCGGCTTTTCAATCAGAAAGTCCCACGGGACGGATATAAAGACCGGCTTAAATGGTGGGACCAGCATCTCCTTGATGGCTCGTTGCATCACCGTGGGGATCTCGTCAACGTTACGAATTTCGTGAGCCCACTTTGTATATTGCCCAGCGGTGCGAACGAGGTCGGAAGCAAGAAGGGGCTCCTGAATAAGCAGATCGCTATGCTGCTGCCCGGCGAGTACGATCAGCGGCACTCTTGATCGATATGAATTGTGAAGATTTCCGATGATGTTGGCCGTCCCAGGCGTGACATGTACGATGACAGCCCCGGGGCGCCCCGACATCCGAGCATATCCCATCGCAGCGCCAAGTGCGATATTCTCATGAAGGCACGGAATATACTCAATACCGTATTCCTCTATGGTCGTTGCATCAATGAGCGGAATTTCGTTGGCGCCGGGAACCCCAAAAACATAATCAATACCCGCGGCCTTCAGGCAGTCGAATATCACGTCGCGTCCAAGTTTTTTCGTGGTTGTATCCGTCATTTTTTCCTCGTGGCCATGATCAAATCATGCTTTTCAAGATGTGGGCCCTAAGTAATGAGATACTCCGCGCGCCCAAATGCGCGGAGTATCTATGACGATCTCTTTCTAACTATACTGGAAAGAACGCCATCGCGATATATAACGGCATGTATTAGTGCCGCATATACATGAAAAAATATAATACACACAAATGCAATAGAAAAAATGAAGTGAATATTATTAAATAACGAAAATATTCGAATATCACTGCCGATCAGTCGCGGAAAATAAATACCACCGGCTAGAGATAGTGGATATCCCGAAGCCGACAACATTAGCCATCCACTAAGCGGCATAAAAAACATCAATAAATACAGTATTGCGTGGGAGAGACCTGCAAGCACTTTCTGTATTGCTGCCATCTTGCTAGGCAAAGAAGGTGTCGGAATAAAAACACGTAAGACCAATCTGAGTATGACCAGAAAATATATTGCGATACCGATACACTTATGGGCATCGATCAAAACAGGAAATAGACGACAAGTCGCATATGCTAAATTGAACCCAAGAAAGAGTTCGATCGCCACAAGAGCGGCCATAGTCCAATGAAGAATTCGAATTGGGAGTGGGAACGGATTCATGATCCGTGCTTCTCCAGATTACGCTCGCGCTGTTCGCCTGCTCTCGCGACGAAGGAGGCCATGTAGACGGATGATCGTGCAGCGAGCAGGGGATCCGAGGAGGGATGCATACCAGACGGCAGAATCAGAGGATCATAGACAACGTCTTGGCAGGCCGCCGTTGGCGCATCTGATAACGACTCAATCGTTAGTTCACCGGCGTCGATCGTCTGTCGTTCGGTCGGCCAGACGATGCTGGCATCACTTTCCTTGTCGTTTGGGTCAGCGAGTGTAACCACCATGCGCCATTTCAGAGGATGCTGCCTCAGCGTCAATGCGAGAGAGTGGAATAGAAAATTCGTATCAGATGCTTCGCCTTTCGAAACGTCCTGCTCCGGTTTCAAGGCCCAGCGAACCACCTTTTCTGCTCCATCGGTGGTCTCGAAATGGAAGGCATTCAGACTATTATAGGTGTCATCTTCAAACCCACTAGAAATCTGACGTAAGCCGATGAGCCGTGCAGCCCTCGCGCCGGCTGGGTGCGCTTTCATGTAGGTGGCAACGCGGCGTGGGTCCGGTTTGTGTGTAACGGGATCAAGCCGCCCCGCTCTAAAGAATTCGAGTGCATCCTGTGCACTAGCAGCCGGGAACGCCGGAATGTCGATCATCGCCGTCCGCCATTCTTCTCCATTGGCTAAGTGAAATTGCAAGCCGATACCCCGGACCGCCTTCACGGTGTCTCCGTGATAGGGGTCAGGCCCGGAAACGGAAAAGCGTCCGATTACAGGGGTTTTCGGTATGGAGAATACAGAGGAGGTAAACAGATGAGAAGCATCGCGACTAGGAGAAAAGTTCCCTACAACACAGACGCCCTTGGCGTGGTTTCTTCTATAGCCAGATCCTGGATTGCCACCTTCATGAAATGCTTCCAGAAACTGTCTTTGCGTGGCTCCAGAGAATGTCATGGCGTAACTGAATGCGGCTACGCCGCTTAGAAACAAGACAGGAAGCATGAACGCGAGATAGCGCCAAGGAAGCATATGCTTCCCTTGTGCGCGACTGTTGCTGGCCATCTGCTGGTCTTCCATTTAAAGTCCTTGCAACTCCCCGAGCGAACGAGCACTCAATAAGGATACGCACGGGACGGTCTGTTTATTCCCTGGTAGTTCAAATTTCTGTCGGGCAAGGATGGCGCGGGGTCGTGTCGGTAAAGGAGGTCATGTTGCGAGAAGTCGAGCGTCGTGTCGCGCACGCTATTCCTTCACTTCGGCGGTATGCCCGTACGCTGACCAACAACCATAGCGATGCGGATGACTTGGTACAGGAATGTTTGGAGAAAGCATGGCCAAAGCTTGAAACGGTTGAAGACCGTGACGACCTACGCCCTTGGTTACTTAAAATTCTTCATAACCTCAATGTTAGCCGCTGGAGAAAGCTCAGAAGACTTATATCTTTTGACTACACTCGGGATGAGCGTTCTGATGCGCCCACGCAGGAAGTTTCTGTTGAATGCCGCCAGATGCTAGAGGCTTTAGGACAGCTGCCAGAGCACCACAGACAGGTTCTTGTCTTGATAGGCATCGAGGATCTTAGTTATTCGGCAGTCGCGTCTATAATGGACGTGCCATTGGGCACCGTGATGTCTCGGTTAAGCCGCGCCCGCACGCAACTCCGTGCCCAGATGGAGAAGGACACCGTTGGTTCGCCTGTAATCCCGATGAAGAAGATACGATGAAATCCGACGATACCCCAGTCAGCGAAACCGATCTCCATCAGTGGGTTGATGGCCGCCTGCCCGCTGAACGTCGAGAGTGCGTTGAACGCTTTCTAGCGGAAAATCCGCAGAAGGCTGAAGAAGTTCTCGGTTGGCGTGATAGTCGGGATAAACTCCGTTCGGCTTTTCGGGCAGATACATACGAGCCTATTCCAACCCGGCTGCTGGAAGCGGGGAAGGGCCCTGCTCGGTCCATTCGCTGGGGCACAGCCATGTCCTTGGCGGCCGCCCTGTCTATAGGCATCGCTTTTGGCTGGCTAGTCCATGGTCCGCGGCGTCTCTTAGGAGTGGCTTCCGTCGCTCAGGAGACTATCGAGACCAGCCGGTTTGACGAACGGACTGCTGTCTTTAATCCAGAGAGAGATCCCGACCGCGTGTCAAAATGGGCGACCGCAGAGTTGGGGATTCCGGTCCGTCCCCCCGATATCTCAGCCGCCGGATTTTCGCTAAGAGGAGCAAGACTCATTGTTACGGACCATGGTCCCGGCTGTCTCTTCATTTATGCGAATAATGAAGGTAACAAGCTGACAGTCTTCACCAGACCCATGAAGGGGATGGATATGGCCGTGAACATACAGAAACTAGACAATACTAACGGGTATGTCTGGTCGCATGGTGGTCTTGGGGTTGGGATTATTGGCGATAAGCCAGATGTAGACCTACGGTCGGTAGCATCCATGGCCTACACCACGATGGCGAAAGCTGGGTAATAGTGTGCGTCTCGTTGGTTGTAAGACAATCGTAATTCGATATCTTGCAACTATGCAACATCAGGAGGCCCGTCCAACGGCAGTCTCTGGTAGAGTGAGCAATGCAGGTGGTGATCGTACAGCACAATACTCGAAGCACGCCCCCGCAACGTTAAAAACCGGAGCATCAGACCTAAACGATCTTGGCATCCACATCGCATCAAGAGGCTTTAGGCCGAGGTGTCAAAGGTTCCCGATATATGCGTGTTGTTAGGTATCCCTTATGGCAGCATACAGACTCTGTACTGACGCCATTGCCGTGTCGTAGGTGAAATGTTCGCCGTAAACCATGGATGCCTGAAACCGATCGAAGAAATCACGACATTCTGAATTCGTCATAAGATAAGCTAACGCCTGTTCGGTGCCTGCCTCTGGGTCTGCGGCATACGCAGGAAACCACTTCTTAAACTGCTCTGCGTCACTGACCATGATCTGTCTGGCAAGTGTCGAGACACGAGGCAGATCGAGATGGGGCAGGATGCAATGCAGGTCGTAGACGTGCCTGATCAGGAAGCGGTCATAAGCGTCTGTTTTCTGTCCTTCCAGATAACCTGCTGTCCGACGGGTCAGGGCCACGAATTTCTCTGCTGCGGTCTCGTCCACGGAAATGCAGGTGATCTGCTGTATTTCCGGTTCGGCATCCGTCGCCTCGCTTACGAAAGACCGTACCGATCTTTCGACGGTCGGGAGAGCCGCAGGCGCATATGTCAGTTCGACGAGAAGGTGCGGGCGCAGTTCGACATCTTCGCCCGTACTGTCCGCATAGCTCAGTTCGGCACGGATATAGTGGTTTTCGTTTTTGGCGGAAATGACGGGTTCGGGAAAACCGAGGTCCATCGCGATTTTACTGATGGTGTCCTTCAGCGTGCCCAGAATCTTCCGAGCCGCACTCTTGCTCGACGGCAGCGGCGTTATGGCGACCTTCAAATCCACGTCTTCGGACATCCGGGCAACCAGTCGATGGGCGCGAGCTAGGCATGTGCCGCCAGCAAAAACCAGACTTATCCCTTGAGGGAGGTCCGCATCCTGAAGTGCTGCCAGCACCTCTACAACGCGATAGTCCTTTTCCACGAGAGCTGCGGATGACAGGTCAAGCGCATCGGCAACTTCGGCGAGCAGATCAGGCGTAAGGCTTTTCAAACCGCGCCTCAAGATTTCGATAGCGCAGCTTCCGGTTGAACCGGCTCTGGACTTCGAAGACCGGATTGGCCTGAACCTGTGTCGTGCGCCCGTTATTGTATTGTCGGACCGTATCGGACTCCCGCCAGTCGACCTTCAGTTTGCTGAGAGTCTGACGCACGGCTCCATCGAAGCCGCCGCGGACGGCAAGCATCGGCCGACCAGTCAGGCCGTTCGTTTTTACGCGGGCATAGACCCCGTAGCCCAGACGCGCGATCTCGCCTTCGACAATGAGCTGTCGAAGGGCTCTTTTGACACTGTTATATTCGCCGAGATCGGCGAAGTCACGCGGCACGAAGACGTCGCCGCGCGCGCGGCGAATGCGTGTCTTCAGCCGCTCTTTCAGCGTTCTGGTGCGACGTAGCTGGGTCATGATGACCTCAATGGACCTCCCTGATGGTCCTGCACAGTAACAGAAACAGGACATTCCGATCCACAAAAATAGGACATCCTCCTGTTTGACGGGACCACCGGGGAGGGAGTGTTTTCAGCCGTTCAGCGCGTCTTTCAGGGCTTTGGCAGGTGTGAACGACAGCTTGCGCGATGCCGCGATCTGGATCTTGTCGCCGGTCGCCGGATTGCGTCCCTCGCGGGCCGGCACGTCCTTCACCTTGAACTTGCCGAAGTCGGGCAGCGAGATCTCCTCGCCCTTCTTGGCGGCAGTGGTCATCGCTTCCACGAGGGCGTCGAGCACCTTGCGGGTATCGGTCTTGCTGGCGTCGGTCGTCTCGGCGATCTGGTCGACCAGTTCTGAAATCTTCATGCGCAATGCCTTCTATACGAATGGTTCAGGCCTGAGCCTCACAGAACCGTTACGGGGAGATTGTGGCGGCTTCAAGCCCGGCGTTCTCCTGTGGGCGGGGACGGGAAGGGAGAGAGGGCTGTTTTGGGCCGGGTGGTTCCGGCGCGGGAGAGAGAGGCGTGCCGGGACCGTTCCTCCTTCCCTCCCGGAGACCACCGTTATGGATTGCCCTGTTACACCCACTCCCAACCTGCGCGGCTTTGCCGCCGCGGGGTTGCTTTTGTCCCACCTCGAACGCGGGGAGACGCTCGACGCCAGCCGACTGCGCCGCGCCATGCAAACCGCCTTCAACGCGGCTGACGCAACGGGCGCATGGGACTGGAAGATGGCCTATGACGCCGCCGAGGCCGCGTCCGTCCTGTTCCTGCGGCGCTACGGTCCGGCCCTGATGACCAAAGCATCCGACGACACAGATTTGCTGGCCCGTATCGCGCGTCTGGCGTCTCTTCTCCCCTCGCAGACGCGTCGCTCGGACGACAGCCAGATCTGGCAGCAGTTCTCGACGCCGTTGCCGCTGGCTTTCTGCCTTGCTCGTGCGGCAGATATCAGGCGCGGCGAGCATGTGCTGGAGCCCTCCGCAGGAACCGGTCTTCTGGCCGTCTTCGCCGAACTGGCGGGTGCGGCCCTGACCCTCAATGAATACGCACCGGGCCGTTCCGACCTGCTGACCGCGCTGTTTCCGGCAGCCCGCCTGTTCCGGCATGACGCCGCCCAGATCCACGATTATCTGCCCGAAAGCGCTCAGCCGGATGTCGTCATCATGAACCCGCCCTTTTCTGCGACGGTCCATGTGGCGGGGCGGGCGCCTGACACGACGTTCCGGCATATCGCCTCCGCACTCGACCGACTGAAGACCGGTGGGCGGCTTGTCGCCCTGACCGGTGCGTCCTTCTGCCCCGACAACCCGCGATGGACCGATGGCTTCACCACTCTGCAGGCCAAGGCACGTCTGGTGTTTTCGGCCGGCGTGGCAGGGCATCTGTACCGGCAACATGGAACGGCTGTCGAAACGCGGGTCCTGGTGTTCGACCGCATACCCGCTTCCGAAGCTGAGCATGATCTCGGCACGAAGCTCGACTGGGCGGCCGTTGATCACTGGAACACCGAACATCCCCATGTCCATGTCATCGTGCGCGGCAAGGCGCAGGACGGCGAGGACCTGGTGATCTCGCGCGATTACATCCGTGAAGGCATGCGTGGCCGTGCGCAGGAACTCGTGACGCGCGAGCTCGGGATACGCAACGACATTGAAATCCGGCGTACAGTCGAGCGTCAGGTCGAGGCGGATCGCTGGACACAACTCGATCGGCAGCTTCAGCGCGACGCAAGTGAGCATGGAATCATCGACATGCGTCCCACGCCCGATCGCCGGCCCGATACGTTCGAGGTGCTCAAGGTGGGTCGTCTCCGGCGTTTGGAAGGATTGGGGCTGGCGCAGCAGATCGAGCCGGGCCGCTGGGCGCTGGAGGAACACGCAGAGGCGACGCTGCGCGAGATGGGGCAGCGCAACGACATCATCAAACGGATCCACCGCGGCCTCGCCGAGCAAGGCGTCGAGCGCCCGCAATGCTCGTGGGTGCTGGCCGGCGAGAAAACCGACCATCCCGTCATAGGCAAACTGGTCGGGCGCGGGCTCGATGACGAGTTGAAGGGGACAGCTTTCGCGGTGGTGGATGGGATCGATGGGCGTACGCATCACGTTCACCTCCCTAGCCTGGAGGCGACAACGGATGCTTCCATGGGAGCAATCGTCGAACTGCGCCGGTTCGAGGACGCAAAAGGGCGAGGGCGCGTGGTGCTGGCTGTGCGGTCGGACTTCACGCTGGAACAGCAGATCGAGGCCCAAGGAGCCACATGGCTGGACCGGCAGGCAGTCGCGAAGGAGTCGCCTGCACTGGGTGGCGGCTTCGGGGCAGAGGTGCGTGACGCGATGCGCCAGCGTGTTGATCATCTGGAGCGCGACGGGCTCGCCCATCGGGACGACGCGCGCGTGAGGTTTGAGCGTGGCTTGCTCACTACGCTCCGCGACCGGGAATTGAGGGCCGTTGGCGAGAAGTTCGCGCGGCGAGAGGGAAAGACGTTCGACTTGGTTGATGCCGGCGACAACGTGCTGGTGTCTATCGACAGCGCCTGGCTCTCGCATCCGGAAGGTACGCAGTGATCGACAACGGGCTAGGGTTTCAGCTTGTTCCGTGGACACTGTCCATTGAAAAACAGATCGGTAAGGCGGTCTCTGGTGTCGCTCAGAATAACGCATCTATCGCATGGGAATTTTCGCAACGACGGGACGCTGGAATAGCGATGTAAGCTTTATCATAATCCGATTCATCTGGTTCATATCCTCTGGCGGCCAAGAAGGAGGACTGACTGTGACAGACAATATTGTTCAATCGATTATCAGAGTGAGTTTTTGAAACATGGAGGGTTTATCTCTATGTCCGGCAGGGGCTATTGTTATGATAATGCCATCGTCGAGACCTTCTTCAAAACCTTGAAATCGGAACTTGTTTGGCGGGCGATCTTACTAGCCTGACAGGATGCCGAGACCACTATCGGTTGTTACATCGACAGCTTCTATAATCCTGTCCGGCGCCGTTCGTCGCTCGACGTCATCAACCCTGCTGCATACGAAAGGCAGGCAATCTGATCTGAAAAAGCTCTCAACTTTTACGAGATGAGTTCATCAGGCCTATGTCGGCCATGTTCTCGTGCCGACGCTGAGCCCGGACGATGTCGGCGTGTTGGACAATCTACCCGCTCATACGATTCCGGGCGCGCGAAAGGCCATCAAGCGAGCGGCCGCACAGATGAAGTTCCTGCCTCTTTGTAGTCGCGATTCCAACCCGATCGAAATGGAGTTCGCCAAGTTCAAGGCCCTTTTGCGGAGCAAGGCAGTAAGAACCATCTTAGCCCCGCAGGACGCCGCCGGATCAGTCTTGGATGCTTTCTCCCGTGACGAATGTGCCAACTTCTTCACCGCCGCAGGGTATGAATCAGAATAAGGTGGACGTGCTCTAGTAGCAGTTTTCTTTGGTTGTGTGCTCGAGAGGCGTGATCACGCTGGGAACCTGAGTAGCCGAATGGCAAGACAAGGCCAAACATACTTACATCCAAACATCCCATGTATTGACTCTGCGACCGCTTCGCATTTACGTTTGATCCAACCTAATTCGTTGGACAAATTTTCAATGACCCAATTGATATGCGAATGCCATCACACGAGCCATAAGCGCCGTTCTGGTAATATTTTTTATGACCGACGCAATCCATTTTTCTGCATTCTGCTTGGATGCGGTGTGGCTCTACCCTGTATTGGCCAAGCCACTGAAGAGAAAACTCACGACAGAAAACCGAAAACAGAAACCATCGAGGTGCGTGCGCAGTATCAGCACAAGGCGAAAGGATATGTTGCTTTCGACAGCAGTGCCGCCACCAAGACGGACACCCCACTCCGTGAAATTCCGCAGTCCATTTCCGTCGTCACGCGACAACAGATGGATGATCAGGTTACCCAAAACGTCGCGCAGGCATTGCGCTACACGGCAGGAGTTTATTCCGAGCCACGTAGTGACACGATATTCGATACAACATTTATGCGTGGGTTCGGTGGTTTTGCAACGTCGGCCAATTACGTGGGATTTCTGGACGGCATACAGTTACAACAGGGTCAAGGATGGGCCATTCCAACGGTAGATCCTTCAACTCTTGATCGGGTGGAAGTGCTGCGCGGCCCAGCTTCCGTGATGTACGGAGACGCCAGCCCCGGGGGCATCATCAACCTTGACAGCAAACTTCCGTCTCTTTCAGCCCCTCGACAGATTGCGGTCGAAAGCGGCAGTCGCAACAGGATACAGGGCACATTCGATGTCGGCGGTGCCCTCACAGGCGATCAGACACTCCTCTATCGGATCAGCGGCCTGGGCCGACGGGTCGATACGCAGATGCGGGACGCAAAAGAGCAGCGACTGGCTCTCACACCCACGCTGACGTGGAAAGCTACGCCACGAGTAAGCGTTGATTTCGTACTGAATGTCCAACGTGATCCGGACAATAACTTTGCAGGCTGGATCCCTGCAAAGGGGAGTGTTCTGCCTGGCCCGCACGGGCGCATCTCCACGAAATTCAATCCGAGCCAGTCAAACTACGATGGCTACAACCGAACACAGATCATGCCGGAATACCGGGTAAAATATCACTTTCTTCAGGGATGGAACCTACAGCAAACCGTTCGCTACGAATATTTGAATACGAGTTTCAAGGGACTTGCAGTCAATTTCTCCAATCCCTACGACACTAATGGAAATCTCAATCGTTACTCGTCTTGGTCACGTGCTGATCTCAACGGTGTGGTGGCTGACACACGTGTGGAAGGGCATGTGACATCAGGACCACTCCAGCACCGTATTCTTGCTGGCGTAACCTATGACCGCTCGGAATCCTCAATGCAGCAGTCCGCTTACGGGCTAGTCTCGGCACTTGACTATAGCGCGCCCGTCTATGATGCCAGCATCGTGCCTCCTTCCTTGGCCCAGAGCACAAGACAGGACTCACAACGTATCGGGGGATACATACAGGACCAGATCAGGCTCGGTCACTGGTCCCTGCTTCTGGGAGGCCGTCATGACTGGCTTACCATAAGGACGTTCGATCGGCTTTCCGATACGACAAGCACCCAACATGATTCAGCGTTTACCGGACGTGCCGGACTTGTCTATCTTTTTGAAAACGGATTATCACCCTACGTGAGTTATTCGACGTCGTTCCAGCCGGTCGTGGGCGTCGATTATGAGGGGAAAGCATTCCAGCCGACCCGGGCCAGTCAGGTTGAAGGCGGCATCAAATATCAGCCTGTCGGTTATAGCAGTTTCCTGACGATCGCTGCTTACGACATCAATGAACGACACGTCAGCACCACGGACCCGGCTCATCCCTACTACTCCGTCCAGCGCGGTGGCGTGCGGTCCTGGGGCGTCGAATTTGAAGCCCATGCGGCGCTCACGGACAATCTAGGACTGATTGCGTCCTACAGCTACACGGATCCGACTGTTACACATGATCCGGATACAAGTTTGATCGGAAAGCGCCTTTATGCCGTGCCCAGACATATGGCGTCACTTTGGGCGAACTATGCCGTCACCTGGGGACATCTACAGGGCATCAACGTCAGTGGGGGCGTCCGATACGTGGGTTCAAGTGCGGGCGATGAAACCAACAGTTTTACGGTTCCCGGCGTAGTGCTATTCGACACGACACTGCGCTATGATCTCTCCCACCTGTCACCCAGCCTCCATGGATGGACCTGATGTTCAACGGCACCAACCTGTTCGACCGGAAATATGTGTCATCATGCTTCTCGGCGGGAGGATGTTTTTACGGAAACCGAAGGACATTCAAGACCAGTATTGCGTTTCGGTGGTGATTTTACTACCCGACTATGACCTCTGATACTTCCGTATCCGACATGCGTCTGTTTCATCAGCACCGGGGCGAGAAAAGACAAGACTCCGAATAGATGGGATGATAGGCTATCCAACAAACAAACAGACAGAACAGTACGAACTGAATTGTCATTGACGGTTTGTTATATGAACTGAGAGTTCACATTAGATTCGAACACTTGGAGCGGGTCTTCCTAAAACCACGAAATGACGAGCTAAAATGTTTTAAAAGCAATGGAGAACAGTAGTCATGCGGCCGATCGATCTCATGCCTAAATCTATCTCTGACCGTAACATTTACGAGTCACGCGTGATTGATGATTTTATTCAATCGATTGGTTTCAATGGCTACTTGTATCATGCCTCAGGTTGTGTGCCAGAAATATTTCCTCGTTCTGTAACGGTGACGAACGGGGACGAGCAAACACTCGACTATTTTGCTTCACATTCGCCCATGTCGCCCGAACCGCTTTTTAAAAGCCAACAAAATGGCTTTCGAAATGTATACAGTGCCATTAAAGTAAGAAATAAAAAAGGACATACATACGAAGGCCGAATAGCGAGTCTGAAAGAAATTAAATATATTCCGTTACGGGTAATATCGGGGATTGCTGCCTATTTTCTGCTCTGGAGTAAGTCAAATATTGAACTGGATGTGACGGATTCAGCGGCACGGCGGATTTTATCAGTTTTTCATGGCATGCATGCTCAGATTATCGTTACGACGACCGAGCAGCAGCGGGGTCTCGAGATGCCGCGGCTTACTCGAACAGAACAGAGAGTCCTACGTTGGACAGCAGAGGGCAAAACCGCTTCCGAAGCAGCACAGATTCTCGGTGTTACCGAGCGGACCATTAATTTTCACGTCGCAAATCTTATTTCCAAACTTGATGCAAGCAATAAGACGCATGCAATATTTAAAGCTGTGTGTTTTGGAATTATTCTGTAACATAAAATTTGATAATTACGAAACGAAACACATATTACGAATATAGATATTTGTAGTATGTGGTTGGTATGGATTTTTATTATTGGTTGAGTAATAACTAATGAGCTCCATGCTCATTGACGTATTGTAGAAAGATAAAAGCTGAACGTCGCTATACGGGCCGCAAAAGGTGACTTTCTTCTTAGATTTTTCGTAAGTGGCCGACAAGTGAGATCAAATCGCCGTAGCAAAAGGACGGCATTTGAGTTAGAAATCATCCTATGTCCCAATCAACCTTACTTTCCCAACTTCCCCGTCGTTCCCTCGTCGATTGCGCGATTGATGCCATGCGGGAAAAAATCGAAAGCGGGGCCTGGCCCGTCGGAGAGCGTATCCCAAAAGAGACTGAACTTGCGGAGATGTTGCAGGTTGGGCGGAATACGGTGAGGGAGGCTATTCGTGTTCTGTCCCATGCTGACGTGCTGGAAGTCCGGCAGGGGGACGGAACTTATGTCCGCTTTGAACTTGACCCTGCCGCAGTTATGCGGCGTGTCACGCGATCCAGTCTCCGGGATCATTTTGAACTGCGTGTCATTCTGGAAACGGAAGCGGCCCGACTGGCTGCAGGACATCGGACCGCCAGGGATATTCGGAAGCTGGAGAAAACGCTCAAGGTGCGCGGAGAGTGGGCTGCGGGCGGTGATCTTGATCGGTTTCTCAAAGCGGATACGGCATTTCATCTGGCGGTCGCCGAAGCGACCCATAATGAAGCCCTGGTTGAACTTTATCGATACTTTCTTGTTGCAGCGCGTCAGGCAGGGCGTGCCGTCATGGAAGAGCATGGGCTGCCTGAACCCGGATACGCCGCCCATGAACGGATATTCCGGGCAATCGAGCAGGGAGATGGCACGCGCGCAGCTCGTGCGGCAAGCGCGGTCGTCCGACCGCTCGTGCAGGCCCTTTCCGATCATACCGGGAACAGGGACTGAGCCGCGCGCCACGGTCATCTACCTGCTGGCCAGAACATGGTGGGCAAGGATTTCGGCTTCTGCCTTCGACGCGGTGGCCATCTGAGGAACACCGAATGCGCGTTCCGCGCCCGGAAACATCTCTTCCAGAGCCGAACGTCGTGTCGCATCGGGCTCAATCAGGATCATGACCCTGCATAATCTGGAAAGGGGCTCGCGGTTTGTCTTAAGCCAGAGTCCTCGCTCCTTTCTGTCATCGTGATCCTCTTCTGGAGCAGGTGGGTAAATCAGGGCAAACGGGGTGTCGCGCTCCAGAAGGGCGGTCATCTCGCCTTTCCAGCTTGCCGCGTAACCCGGGACTACTTTGTCCGGATTCAGACAGACCAGTGGAAAACCGGTTGTATCGAATATTTTCGAAGCGTCAGAAGTAGTCATGCCTATTCTCCATAAGATGTTAAAGAGCAGATCATCGGACCTTTTTTAATGAACGAAGACGTCTCCTCCCGGGGCCGTCTCATGTGAGCGGTTGCGCCATCCATTCGTCACAGTGAGAACTGTGCGGCGCAGCCATCGATGCACCACATCTGAATCGTGGCGGGGATGCCATGCCTGGAAGACGTTGACGGGTGTGAGCTTGAGCGGAAGGGGAAAAGCGTACAACCCAAGACGGTCCAGTGTGTCGCGCTCCATCGCGACATCGGGCACCGGGAGGATCAGATCAGTCCGGTGCAGGCCTTGCATCGCGGTGTAATACGAAGGGACGAGAAGGGCCACGTTCCGGCTGAGGCCGAATTCTTCCTGCAGCGCGTCATCAATGGGACCATGTCGCCGGCTGCGACGTGACACACTGATGTGGTCGTATTGAACCAGGGACTGGGGCGTGATCTCACCAAGCAGGATCGGATGGCCTGCGCGCACGACCGCATGAAACCGGCTTTCGAATAGTGTCTGTCGCATAATTTCTGGACGGAGGTTTTCGGTTGCACCGATATACAGGTCGATCGCACCACGCCGCAGAGCATCGCTATCGTCTCCGTCGGTTTCACTGGCAAAAACAACGGCAGCATCTGGACAGTCTCCCCGCAGGGTCTGAAGCAGCTTCGTCGCGAATGGTCCCACGACGACATCTGCGGCCCGGATCGTGAAGATAGGTTTTATGCCCGTAAAATCCAGTTCCTCGTCTCTGCGCATCAGGTCATGCATGCCCGCGAGGATACGGCTGATGCGCGGCTGCATCTGGAGTGCGCGCGGGGTAGGCACCATGTTGCGGCCCATCTGTACAAGGATCGGATCATCGAAGGTTGCCCTGATCTTGGACAGGGTGCGGCTGATTGTCGCCGCGCTGACCTGAAGACGCTGGGCGGCACCCGTAACGCTCGATTCCTCAATCAGCACATTCATGGCGTGTAACAGGTTCAGGTCGTAGCCACGCGTCATCAATAAAGTCCTCCCGCGCACTGAAGGCGGATCATACCCATCTGCTTGGTAGTATCCGAATAGATAGGAACATAGGATGTTTGTAACAAGTGACCCTGCCAGAAGCATGAGGATGCTGCAATAATTTTATGCGTTCTCACCGTTACGGTTGATGAGAGTCATGTTTTCATATTTGAGTGTTCCCGATCCCGGTCTTTGCGATCACAGTCGCCGCAGACATCCCTATTGCAACTAAAAGAGGCGTCGTTTGACCCGGATCGACCTTCCCCTTGCGGAAGCGGTGGCTGCACCGATACCTGCTGCGCCGTCGCCACCTCCACCGCCTCCTAAAGGTCCGGCGTTCGGCCTTCGTCTCGCCACCGGTCTGATCGGTGTGTTGCTGGCCGTGCTGCTGGCCGGTTTCAACGAGCATACAACCGAAATGGCACTGGCCGATATCAAGGGGCAACTCCATATCGGGCACGACGAGGGAACATGGATTATTGCCCTGTTCGAGGCCTTCAATATTTCAGCGATGGCCTTTGCGCCATGGTGTTCCGTGACGTTCTCTATACGACGTCTGACTATCGTCATGACAGGAATGGTTGGGGTGCTTGGGCTCGCGGCTCCTTTCATGCCGAACCTTGGCGCTCTTCTGATTCTGCGTACCCTGCAGGGGTTCGCCTGTGGCTGCCTGCCTCCCATGCTCATGACGGTGGCGCTGCGCTTCCTCCCACCCAACATCAAGGTTTATGGTCTTGGCGCCTATGCGCTGACGGCGACGTTCGGTCCCAATCTCGGCGTGCCACTGGCCGGCTTCTGGTTCGAATATGTGGGCTGGCAGTTCCTATTCTGGCAGATCGTTCCGCTCTGCGTGATTTCGATGATCTGTGTGGCATGGGGGCTCCCGCAGGATCCGCTGCGGCTGGAGCGCTTCAGGCAGTTCGACTGGAGGGGACTGTTGACCGGTCTGCCTGCGATCTGCTCGCTGGTCATTGCTCTCGAACAGGGTGACCGGCTCGACTGGTTCCGCTCACCGCTTATTACACATCTGTTCTGTGGTGGTGGCTTTCTGTTTATCCTTTTCATTATCAATGAATGGTTCCATCCACTGCCGTTCTTCCGGATTCAGTTGCTCAAACAGAGAAATGTCTCGGACTCCCTGCTGACCCTGGCGGCCGTCCTCGTTCTTTGTGTTGTCACCATAGAGATCCCCTCGGTTTACCTTGAAGAGGTGAGGGGATACCGGCCCATCCAGACTGCGCCCATCGCGCTGATTTTGGCAGTTCCCCAACTGGTCGCGCTGCCACTGGTGTCTGCGCTCTGTAATATTCGCAAAGTTGATTGCCGGATCGTCCTCATGGCCGGGCTGGCCATACAGGGGGCATCCTACTGGCTGGGGACATGGATCGATTCAGACTGGGTGCGTGAGAATTTCTATATTGTCCAGCTGATGCAGGTCGTCAGCCAGCCGATGATGGTCATTTCGATCCTGATGCTGGCCACCATGGGGCTGGGACCAGCGGACGGCCCCTTCATCTCGGGCATGTTTAACATGACCAAGGGATTTGCCAATGCGATTGCGGCTGGAGTCATCGCGGCGCTTCTGCGCCGGCGGGAGCAATACCACTCCACCATGTTGCTGGATATCTACGGTTATAACCAGAATGCCCTTGACGGGATGGGCGATCCCACGAGTACGCTGCTGGCCCCCCACATCGCCGATCCTGATCGCCTGACGTGGAATACGCAGGTTCTTCTCCACGGCAAGGTCGCCGAACAATCCCTCGTACTGGCCTGCGCGGACATTTATTACGTGATGATCGGGCTCTGCGCCGCTTTCATTGTCCTCAATTTGGTCCTGCCCCAGCGGGTTTATCCGCCACGAGCGCCGTCAGTCAGCACCCCGGCCAAATAAGCCATAGGATCGAAACCATGTCAGACAGGATGCATCCCGTGTCACGCTCTACTCCTGAGTTTAAAAACATCCTATCACCCAATGAAAGTATCGAAGTATTCAGGACTGATCTTGAGCGGATTTATGGGAACATGCCCCAGGCTGGCGATATTGGGCAGGCCGGGAGCAAGGCGCTCGCCGATGCAGATTATCGTAGCCGGCACTGGCAGAGTAGCGAACCGGGCCCCTTGAGGCCGGGTAGTCTTGCTCATAAGCGGGCGGTGTCGCGCATGTTCCGCGATACGTTCAATCCGTACCGGCCTTCCGTCATCGACTGGCCCCGGCTTGATCCTGATACATTGCGACGCATCACATCTCTGCCGATCTGGGGCATCGCGGTTGAAACCGAAGGCAAGGCGCGTCTCAGGATGGCGGCCTACGCTGCGACGATTGCCGACCCTGACATGAAGAATGCCATCGCCCGGAATGCGTGGGAGGAAAATCGCCATAAGGAAGTCCTCTCCCGGCTGGTGGAGGCCTATGGGATACCGATGGCCAAGGAGCCGCCGTACATCACCCCGCGTGACACGGAATGGGCCTATATGGTCACAGGTTTTTCCGAGTGCGTAGACAGCTTCTTTGCTTTCGGACTGTTCGAACTGGCAAAGCGCTCCGGGTTCTTTCCCGCCGAACTGGTCGAGACGTTCGAGCCGGTCATGCAGGAAGAATGTCGCCATATTCTCCTGTTCGCCAACTGGCTGGCGTGGCATCGCGCCACGGTGCCGCTGTGGAAGCGCCCATGGTTCGAGGCCCGTGTGGTCGGTGTCTGGCTGTTCCTCGCATGGGAGCGGATCGGCATGGTCAGAAGTATGGATGCCGACGGAAATGTGCGCGAGCAGGACGCGAATTTCACCGTATCGGGAGCAAAAGACGTGTCCAGCATCGACCTCAGCCTGCGGGAGCTTCTGGGCATCTGCCTCGTCGAAAACAACCGACGGTTTGCTGGGTATGACGTGAGATTGCGCCGACCCCGGATGATGCAGGGCCTCTCCCGATGCCTTCGCTACGTTCTTCCCCGTTCAAAGCCTCCCACAGTCGCCGCATCACGACCAAACCTGGTCGAGAAGATCGGTGGCATATGCTTTGCGGGTCTTCTCGTTCTTTACGCGTGGACGATGTGACCCCGCTTTCCAACATCCTGCCTGCCTCGCTGACGCACCGGTTCAAGTACGCTGCCGAGGATTTCTGGAGCTGAAATGTCACGTACACGAAATCTTATGCTGATCGGCGCAGGCGTCGTCGGTCTTGGCGCCACCGCCTGGTTCGCGGACCGCCTCATTCTCGGTGACGGTGTTCATGTCGAAACCAACGATGCTTACGTTACGGCTTACTCCACGCTGGTTGCCCCGAAGGTTTCGGGTCGTATCGATCAGGTGCAAGCACGGGACAACGAGCGGGTCCATACGGGTGAAGAACTCGCCCATATCGAGGACGATGATTACCGCGCCGCACTGAAAGTTGCGCAGGGGAACGTCGCGGTCGCGCGAGCAGATATCGCCAATCTGCAGGCTGAACTGAACAGACAGAACGCAGTCATCGCGGCAGCCGCCGCAACAGTGCAGGCCGACGAGGCAGCCCTCGAATTCGCCCGTCAGGATGAAGCGCGTTACCGGAATCTGTCCGCAGGAGGTGCTGGCACGGTCGAGCAGCGCCAGCGGACAGCATCCGGGACGCGGCAGATCGTCGCGACGTTGGCGAGGGATGAGGCTGGTGTCCAGGCCGCGAAAGACCAGGAGGCCGTCCTGACCGCACAACTTGACCGGGCAAAAGGAAGTCTCGTCCGGGCAGAGGGAGAATTGCGTCAGGCGGAACTGGATCTGTCCTACTGCACGATTCCTGCGCCCATCGATGGTGTCGTAGGTGTGCGTGGCGTACGCGTCGGCAATTACGTTCATGCCGGGACCGCGCTCATGGCCGTCGTGCCCGTGCAGGATGCCTTTGTTGTGGCGCATTTTCAGGAGACGCAGCTGACTCATGTGTTGCCGGGACAGAAAGCCACGGTATGGGTGGATACGTTCCCTGGTCATCCGCTCCGCGCCCATGTGGACAGCATACCGCCTGCGACCGGTGTCGCGTTTGCCCCCATCCAGCCGGACAATGCCACCGGGAACTTTACCAAGGTCGTCCAGCGTCTGCCGGTTCGTGTAACCTTTGATCCCGGTCAGCCCCTGGCTGCTCGTGTGCGGGTGGGCATGTCCGTCGAGGTCCGCATCGATACGTCCTCAACGCCGGAAGGCAGCAAGGCCAGGGACGCGCGCTATGTCTGGCAGTAAGACGACGATCGCCACCGTGCGTCTATTACGTTCTCGCTTGGCCGCATGGCTGGCTCTCGGCCTACCCATAGCAGGATGCACGGTCGGACCTGATTACCATAAATCATCACCGGCCTCGCCAACATCCTGGCATCAGAGTGTCGTGTCCGCTGAAAGTCATCCGGTACAGGCGCCGCTCGATCCGGAATGGTGGAACATCTATAATGATCCCGTCCTGACCGCACTTGAACAGCAGGTGGCGGGAGCCAATCTTGACCTGCGTGCAGCAGCCTATCGCTTCGCCGAGAGCATGGCGGAGCGCAGGATTGCGAGCGCTGCCCAGTTCCCGCACGCTGAAGCCAATGCCTCCTATGCGCGGGAGCGGGCCAGTCCCAATGGTGTGCTGGGTCTGCTTGGCACCATGGAAGAGCAGGGTGCAGGGTCAATCGCGAGTGGAACGCAGGGATTCGGTCCCACACGCCTTCCGGGGGCCGCAGGCGCTTCATCCTTCAACCTGCCGCAATATGGTATGAATGCCTCGTGGGAAGTGGATTTCTGGGGTCATGTCCGCCGACAGGTCGAGGCTGCGACAGCGGCCATGCGCGCGACCGAGGATATGCGGCGCGACGTGCTGGTATCGCTCATGGCGGAAACCGCGCAGGACTACCTCGAACTGCGGGGGGTGCAGGCCCAGATCGGGATTGTCGAAAATAACATAGGGATCGCGCGCCATAGCGTGCAACTAACGACTTTACGTTTTACTCAAGGGGCGGCGACCCGCCTGGATGTCGCAGATTCCACGGGCCAACTGTACAGTTTTGAATCCCGTCTTCCCGTTCTGAAAAGCCAGGAAGTGCATCTGATCAACGCGCTGAGTTTTCTGGTTGCACGCGAGCCGGGTGCTCTCACGGCGCAGTTGGTAAACCTGCGCCGGTTCCGCCCGTGCCAGTGTCTGTGCCGGTTGGCCTGCCGTCCGAGCTGGCCGAACGGCGGCCGGACATCCGTATGGCTGAGGAGCGTTTGCACGCCGCGACGGCCAATATCGGTGTGGCCATCGCCGACTTCTTCCCACGTGTCACGCTGTCGGGAAGTCTGGATGTGCAGGCGCTCCAGTTCAGCGGGCTGGGGTCATGGGCATCGCGACAGTACGGGTTCGGACCGACAGCGACACTACCGATCTTCGAAGGTGGCCGACTGACGGGGCAGCTCCGCCTGCGCAAGGCGCAGCAGAGGGAGGCCGCTGTCATGCTTCAGCGCACAGTCCTGAAAGCCTGGCAGGAAATCGACGACGCCATGGCTGATCTCTCGGCGGCGCAGAACCAGAGGGATCGTCTCGCTGAAGCCGTCAAGGAAAACCAGATCGCCGTGCAAACGGCTCAGGCCCAGTATGTGCAAGGATCGTCCGACTTCCTGAACGTCCTGACCTTGCAGAATGCGCTTCTGGCGACCCAGAACCAGCTTGTGCAGGCCACAACCAACGTCTCCACCTCGGCGGCTCGTCTCTACCGTGCGCTCGGTGGGGGATGGGAGCGGCGGTTCCCGGTTGAGGGGCGCCGTTATGCGGCAGGCTCGTCATCAGCGGCAAAGGGGAAATCATGATCATACTTCGTGCCGCCAGGGATATGGGGACGGTCACGCAACCTGGCGTGGTCATTCGCTGTCATTTCTCTTTCGCGGAATACCGCAATCCAGCTCACGTCCACTGGGGGCAGATTCGTGCAATCAATACCGCTGTCTTCGAGCCGTTTGCCGAATTCCGGCTGGGAGAAGAGGAAGCGCGAGATATTGTCACAATTGTTCTCAAAGGCAATTTTTTTGCCGAAGTTGGCGGTCAGGCACCGCATCAGCTTCAAGAGGGCGATATCCATTTGCTCAGTGCAGGGCAGGGAATTCAGGAGGCGAAATGGTGGGCCGCCAGTCCGGACTCTTCGTTCGTGCAGGTATGGCTGCTGCCGGACGAAGAGGGCGGGGTGCCGGAGAGTGTGGTTCATCACCGTCCGGTTCGGCATGGGCAAAATGCGCTCGCCATTCTGGCGAGCGGCTTCGCCGAGGATTCACCAGAAGACACCGATAGCGGACAAGCAGACGAACCAGTTCCGCTTTGTGCGTCTGCGCGGATCATGGGTATGATCCTGCAGTCGGGAGTTACGACGCACTACACCACAGGAGCGGGACGGCTGCTTTACCTCATCGTGCTTTCGGGCACGATAAAGATCAATGATCAGCCTATCAGTAGCGGGGCGGGTGCGGCAATTTATAACGAAATAGAGGTAAGACTTCAGGGCGAGACCAATCCCACCATCCTGTTGATTGATACGGCCTGAAGACCTGAGTGTTTTCATGGGACACGTTAAAGTGATAGTTCGTTCAGAAACAAGTTGATTCATAAAGATAGGGGAATTTTGGGGTAGGACTACAACGTGGGGCGCTATATATACAGACTCATCGGTTCGTGAAGTTCCGGTAACTTCGGTCAGCACGTCCCGAACAACTGACCCCGCTTATGGATCTATATTTTCGGGAGTACAGAATAATGAAGACAACTCGTATCCCTCATCGAAGCATGTATTACGGTACGCCGGTCGCCTTGGTCTGTACGCAGAACAGCGACGGCTCGGAAAATCTGACGCCCATGTCGTCATCCTGGTCCCTCAGGGACTTCGTAGTGCTTGGCTTAGGATGTGCGTCTCAGGCTATGGAAAATTTACGTCATCGGCCTCGACTGACGGTAAACCTTCCTTCTGCAGATATGTGGGAATCAATTGAGCGTATTGCAGTGTTTACAGGGAAAAATCCCGTTCCTGACCATAAAGCAACACACTTCTCTTATTGTCGGGACAAGTTTGAGGCTGCAGGGCTGACGCGGCTCACATCAACCGAAGGGGGTCCGTCACGCGTTGCCGAGTGTCCGATCCAGATTGAGGCCGTCGTGAATACAGTGACCGACGTTTCGGATAATCCAGAAGGGTTCTCCGTTATCATCGCAAAAGCCGTCGCGATGCATGCTGCGGTCGGGATCCTTGATGAAACGTCTGGTCAGATTGATCCGGTAAAATGGGATCCTCTTATATTCAGTTACAAGACTTATCACGGTGTCGGATCTGAATTGGGTCGTATGGCCCGTGTCATAAGATCCTGAAGGGATCGCGCAGTGAGGTTTATTGTCACCCCGGCATTAGAATATCAGAACATAAAGATATCGTTCCAAATCTCGTAACTGACTGATTTTATATCTGACTTCAAAAAGGTGTTCTGTCGCCAGCTTACGGACGTCTTTACTCGCGCGATGCTCACCTGATTGAAGCATAATCGCCCTGACTTCATGTGGCACGACCGTTGGATACTGGTTCTTGCCACTGTGGTCCTTGCTCTGTGTTGGGAACAGAGCGGTATTTGTGCCCCCGCTTGCTATGCGGCAGCGCAAGACTCGGTCCAGGAAGAGGAAACGGCGCATACTTTAGGCGATATTACGCACCCTCGGCCTCATGGTACCATAGGTGACGCCTATTTTTCGAACAGACCGTACCGTCTGTAATTTCTGAATAGGAGGTAAGCAATCACAGATCCGAAGGCAAACACCTAGGGATTTCTAACACCATCCACGTCTGACAGGCTCTAATTTAAATACCAAGCTTCCTCCACACACCTCGCAATGTTCAGTCGAGCCAATTCCTCAAGATGTGACAACAGTGTGAGGCGGACGGCCTCGTGTTTATGCTTGTCAGCTAGTCTGTAGGCACGCAGCGCGAGTGCATCGAGCGTTAAAGGCCTCTTGGTTAATAACGCCCGGATTTCGTCTAGACGCTCAATACGACGGCACAATAGTGCTCTAACGACCAACTGCGGTTCATGAAGCGGTGGCCCATGCGCCGGAAGCAAAAGGGCGTCTTTACGTGACAGCACAAGTTTTAGGCTCTCCATATATAGCCTAAGATTTCCCTCAGGAGCCGGAGGTACAACGGATGTCGACCACCCCATTATATGATCACCGGTAAAAAGAACGCCATTTTGCGTAGCAAAACAGATATGATCTAGTGTATGACCCGGAGTGCCTATGGCTTGAAGGCCCCCAATGACGTCTCCGTCTTCCAGCCGAATTATCTCCAACTGTTCATTTGCAAGACTGTTCTTGTGAACAGCAACCGGAGCTCCCGTCTGTTCCTGAAGCTCCCGTGCGCCTCCGTAATGATCGGCATGCCAATGGGTAATCAAAATATACTCAATATTCCCTCCTGTCGCATTAAGTATTGAATTGATATGTCCGGGATGATCGCTTCCTGGATCAATTACAATTGTACCTGTCTCGGTCTGAATAAGCCACGTGTTAGTTCCATGATAAGTCATAGGACCGCAGTCCGTGGTCACGATGCGCCGTATTCCTGTCGTAACACACAGTGGCTCACCCTTCGGCGGAGGAGGCTCATAGACTTTCCATGCATTTCTATTTGACATGATACATGATGCTCCGTAGCACATAAATATCAATTAACGTCCAAGAAACTGCTTTCCGAGGTACGGGCATCATCCCCTATGCCGAAAAGCTACACATTATTATTCATGCAACTACGTTGCGACACCAACCTATACATAAAATTTCAACAAAAAAACCGTAAGAAATTACAGTATTTTTTTTGTCCATCCATGTGGCATCCTCGTTAACGATGGGCGCGGAAGGAGGCAGCGTCAGCATTAATGCTATAGTGCTGCCGAACCCTTTCTCAGCGCCTCCATAACGAGCGAAACGTACGATACGTGGAGTACTTTGCCATGGCAGATTGGTCGATCGATAACCCACATGCTGGCGTTGCGCGCATACGCATCACGCGAGGTGCCCGACGTAACAGTTTCACCAGTCGGCTTCTGCACGAGCTTGCTGAAAAAATAGAAGTATTGTCAGGATCGCCCGATATCAAAGTCCTTATTCTTTGTGGAGAAGAAACGTGTTTTTCGTCAGGTCATGATCTTCACGACCTCGGTATGGTTGAAGGGCATGATACCAGAGACTTTGGGCTTGTCGTTATTGAAGACTATCTGCCACTAATTTCTGTCCTGAACAAATTTAACGGAGCAACCATATGTGCGGCCCGTGGCATGGTTGTTGGCTCAGCAGTAGGAGTTATGCTTGCGTGCGACATCGTATTACTTGGGGATACATGTCAGATCAGCCTTCCATTTTCGCGTCTTCACCTAATCCCTGATGGTGGACTGACATATTTTCTGACCCGAGCCATTGGAAGGGTCCGAGCGCTTGGTATGGCGCTTACCGGTCAGCCCCTGTCCGCGCACGAAGCAGCAGAAGCTGGGATGGCCTGGAAAGTCCGCGATGATAACGAGGTCGACGGTTTTGCTATTACTCTGGCGGAGAAGCTCTCATTAGTAGATAACCAAGCTCTTGCAGCAACGCGCAAACTAATTGACGGATCTTATAACGGTGACCTTGAAGCGGCTATTCTAAAAGAAGCCGTCGGCCAGAAAATACGACAGCAGTCTACTGCAACATGCCAGGCTATAGATGCGTTCGTAAACAAACCAAAGAAAAAACATTCGTAGTGGGCCGGAGGCTACCATGAACGTTGACTCTCCTTCCGTCAGCCAGCGCGACGAGCAACGCCTGCTGCATGTCTCACGCGATGAGCTTCTCGATCACCAGTCACGACGACTTCGCAATATTGTGTCGTGGGCCTACGAACGAGTCCCCTATTATCGAGGGATGTTTCAAGAACACGGCATAGGGCCGCAAGACATTCGCGATATTGAGGATCTTACTAAACTACCTCTTCTTACGAAGGACGCCTTTCGTGCGACCTATCCATTTGGACTATTCGCTGTACCGCAAAGTCAGCTAACACGCATCCATGCCTCATCAGGCACAACTGGAAAGCCAACTGTCGTAGGCTATACCGCTGAGGACTTGTCCACGTGGGCCAACCTGATGGCGAGATCGTTGACGGTTGCCGGCGCGCGCGAGGTGATACTGTTCAAATCGCTTTCAATTATGGGCTATTCACAGGCGGGCTTGGCGCACATTACGGGGCCGAAGCTGCTGGGTGCGTAGTAGTGCCTGCATCAACTGGCAATACAGACCGTCAGGTTGATTTAATTCTAGATTTGGGACCAAAGGTCATACTCTGCACACCAAGCTATCTTCGCGTGCTTCTAACCGCGATGGCTGCTCGTGGAATCACGAAAGAACAATGTTCACTGAAGGTGGCAGTGCTAGGAGCGGAGCAATGGTCGGAAAACTTTCGTAACCGGATAATTACCGACTTCCCATATAATATCACACCCGTAAATATTTATGGTCTATCTGAAATAATGGGCCCAGGGGTCGCCTGTGAAAACGGAGAAACCTTGGATGGGCTGACACTATGGGAAGACCATTTTCTGGCTGAAATCATCGATCCGAAAACTTTGCGTCCGGTTCCATCGGGCGAACTCGGTGAATTGGTAATTACCTGCTTAACGAAGGAAGCCCTACCAATTGTGCGGTATCGAACAGGCGATCTCACCCGTCTATTGCCGCCAACTTGGTCTACGTTTCAAAGGATCGATCGCATTTCGGGGCGTGCGGACGACATGTTTATCGTCAGGGGGCTGAATATCTTTCCGAGTACCATAGAAGAAATTATCTGCCAGTTTCCAGAGTTAGGTACTGACTACCAGATACATCTATCGCGGCCAATGCACCTTGATGAAATGGAGCTTCACTGTGAGTCATCCTACCCTCTTGCTTCTGCAACTTCTACGAATGACATTGCTGATAGGCTTACAAAACTCGTACAGATGAAAACCGGAGTAAGCTCGAAAGTAAAGATCTGCGCGCCTGGCATTCTCGCAAATCTCGGCGGCTCTAAGGTCAAGCGTATTTTCGATAGCCGCATGGGAAAAATCTAGTGTGCTCAGCTTTCGATTGAGACCCGCATCGCTACATGAGGGAATTCTGTCATGACTATTAATCAACTTTCTAACTTGCCGAATAAATCAGTTATGTCACCTCTCGACGAGCCCTCAATGGCCAATGTGTCCGACATCCAAATTCAGAGCAAGGAGGACGTGTTCGACGCTTATGTCGCACACGGCGGGAGAGTGGAAGCAAGTCACTGGATGCCAGATGCATACCGTAAGACCTTAATAAGGCAAGTGAGTCAACACGCCCATTCAGAGATAGTGGGAATGTTACCCGAAGCAAATTGGCTAATTTCTGCACCGTCACTTGAGCGAAAGCAAATATTAATCGCGAAGGTGCAGGATGAGGCCGGGCACGGGCTTTATCTCTATTCCGTAGCAGAAACCCTCGGGGCAAAGCGAAAGGACCTAACCGACGCGCTTATTGACGGGCGTGCTAAGTATAGCTCCGTGTTTAATTACCCTTCGTTGACGTGGGCAGACGTTGGTACAATCGGGTGGCTTGTAGACGGGGCAGCTATTCTTAATCAAGTCACTCTCTGTGAAACGTCGTATGGCCCATATGCGCGTGCGATGATCAGAATATGCCGCGAGGAATCCTTTCACCAACGTCAGGGATTCGAAGCTCTCTATCGGATGTTTGCCGAGGGAACTGACGCCCAACGATCCATGATCCAGGATTCTATAAACCGTTGGTGGGCTCCTTCTCTTATGATGTTCGGACCACCAGACACAGACAGTAATAACAGTGCGCAGTCGATGAAATGGGGGATAAAAATTAAGACGAATGACACGCTTCGGCAGGAATTCGTCAACACGATTGCAAAACAATCTCGGATCATCGGCGTCACAATACCGGATCCGAGTCTGAAATGGTGTCCCGTTTCCGGAAATTACGTATTTACCCAACCAGATTGGGAGGAGTTCTACGAAGTCATTGGCGGCAGGGGAATGTGTAACCAGGATCGACTGGAAAATATACGACGCGCGCGTGACGATAATGAGTGGGTAATGGATGCCGCAGAGAAATACGAGGCGCAGCAGGGTAATTATGCGGCAGGAGATCCGAACCATGCCTGAATTATGGGAAGTGTTTATCCGCCCAAAAAATGGAATCGATTTTCGCCATTGTGGCAGTGTCCGCGCAGCCGACCCAGAATTAGCTCTTCAGGCCGCAAGAGATCTCTATACGCGTCGTCAGGAGGCTATCGCGATTTGGGTCGTAAAGTCGAAAAATATCCATGCGCTAGATCCTGACATCCGGGACGTTTATTTCGCCTCGGCTGACGAGCATCCCGAACGTTACGCTGGATATTACTCTCTCCCCGAGGCGTCGAAGATATCTAGGAGAACGGCTGTGCTTGAAGACAAAAAAAATCAGTTGCCGAAGAGCGCTGCGTTTACACTGACACTGGCCGACAGTTGTTTCATTCAAACCCAGCGTCTTTGTCAATGGTGTGGGCAAGCACCATCTCTGGAAGAGGAAATGGCAATCTCGAATATTGCTTTGGACACACTCAGCTATGCAAGGTATCTATACCAAGAGACGATCAACCGAGTAGAACTTCCCGAGACGCCAGATACGCTGGTTTTTAAGCGCGATGCCCGACAATATCGAAATTTTCGGTTTATTGAGCTTCCGCAATATTCTTTTGCTGATCTGGTATTGAGGAATCTAATTTTTTCCTCGTTTCTGCAAAATATGTTTCAACGCAACAAGATTGCCGATGAGAAGTTCTATTCATTTTCAGAAAAGGCCATTGTGGAAATCCAGTACCACGTCGACCATGCTCACAACTGGATACGCCGTTTGTCCGTTGGCACGGCCATTGCGAAACAACGGATCCAATCCGCTTTAGATATCGTCTGGCCCCACACAAGAGAACTATCCTTGTTCTCAGAAGAGTTTGATGTCACAGATCACCTACAATCACAAACTCGGTGTTCGTGGCATCATCGTGCAACTGATTTGTTGCGTGAGGTTGGCCTTGCCTTGCCCTCTCTGCCTGACAGGTACAGGTGTGGATACGACGGCTATCATACAGAACACCTTGGGCGCCTGATTTCAGAAACCCAGTCGGTTTATCGGGAATTTCCTGGAGGAATCTGGTGATGACCGGTGTAACGCACGAATTTAAGTCTAGCCATTGGAGCTCGGCGCAATCTGCCGAGAGAGTTTGGCAGATACTTTCAGATGTTCGCGATCCCGAACTTCAAGTCGTTTCTGTTGTCGAACTGGGCATGATTGCCGACGTAACGATTAACGAAATGGGATCAGTGCATGTCGGCCTCAAACCGAGTTATCTTGGCTGTCCCGCCTTACGTTATATAGAAGAATCCATCATTCGTGCCTTAAATTCGGCTGGTATACCCTCAGCAGTAGTTCATAGAGTGCTTTCTCCCGGATGGTCTCCATCGGACATCAGTGAGGCTGGGGCAGAGAAACTTCGGGCGGAGGGTATTCACATATCATCCCCAAGCACCGTTCCGGCACAAAAACATCCAAGGGAGCAATCACTAGCACCAAAGTGTCCCGCATGCGGGAGCGATAATCTTATCATAACTTCGTCCTTTGGAGCCTCCCCCTGTCTTCAAATGGCTCGGTGTGAGGTGTGCGGTGAACCGCAGGCGGTCTTTCGTTGCAGATAAGAATGCCGTTGGATCTTGATAGGAGCAGTAGTGATGACGCGAATGACAACCACGATCGTCCAGGAGGCGGTAAGAGAAGCGGAAAATTCGATTCAATTTTCTCTCGACCCACAGCATCTACCGTTTTCGATGAATGCGGTACGCCCAGGTCATTTCGTTACTATTCGTAAATTGGGGGCAAATTCGACGCAAGGGAGATCCTATTCGGTCGCAAGTGGCATAGGTGACGACAAGGTGACCTTTGGTATTCGTGCAAGCGGACGGGCAGGGGTATCTACTTCCCTCGTCGAAGAAATTAGATCTGGATACAAACTCGAGGTGTCTAACTTACTGGGCAATGTTCTCGCAACTGACTATGAAATACAAAACGCGAGAGAGGTATTAGCAATCTGTGCGGGGAGCGGCATTACTCCTGCAATGAGCTTAATGAAATCGGTATTTAAAAGTAACCCATATGCAAATATTACTCTACTCTACATTAATCGCTCGCCACAGACCGTGATGTTTCTGGATGCACTCTGTTCATTGAAGGATATTTATAACAGCCGTTTCTCCATTTTGAACCGATTTACGCGTACCGGCTATGACGATGGAAAAGATATCCGCCAGGGGCGAATTACCGAGCCTGCAATTCAAGCGCTAGTAAAGGCTTGTGTGCATCCGGAAGCGTTGCCCGACATTGCGGTGACCTGTTGCCCTCCCGCGCTCCACAGTCCGTTCGAAACGGAACTCCTTGCTGCGGGCATCCCTGCTTCGGCAGTCCGCACTGAAGGATTTGGTGGTTCAACGCTCACGGTCAAGGACGAAAAAGATGCTAGCCGAGCAGAGTCGGGAAGCGAGGTTGTCGTAACGGTCCTGCATGGAGGCATCCAGTATATCGTCCCAGTGGACCCTAATGGTGAGACACTGCTACAGGCAGCCCTTCGTGCGGGGGTGGTTCTGCCGCATTCATGTAGGACCGGTGTTTGTAAAACATGTCGTGCGGTGGTGACACATTCGGAGGAAGATTATCATACCACGCACCAAGGAGTGGACGTTGTGCTGGCATGCCAATACCGCCCTACTGCTTCCTGCACTGTCTCGTGTGATGATGCACTGGGAATCCGTCAATCGTTAGCATGAAGTTAGAGAAACATTTATCTGGCGGGTTCGAAAAACCCCTATTTAAGGCTTTTTGTCCGCAACAATATCAATGAGTTATGATTTCATAATCGACTCAAAAGAGGGTTTTTCGAACCCTCCATCTTATATCTTGCGAGGAGTCTCCAATGCATCCCTTCGAAATACCCTTCTCAGAAATCTCGCAACTTGTGGAATTCACCACTCATGGCCGCACACTTACCGAAACCGATATCGTGATGTTTTCTGGTATTTCTGGAGATTATTTCTACCTGCATACAGATGAGATGGCCTCTAAAAAAACCGTGTTCAATGGACGTATCGCCCACGGATACTTAATATTGGCCATCATTTCGGGACTAATTAGTTTGCCGCGTCAGGGGAGCGTCGTCGTAAATTATGGAATTGATAGACTACGCTTTCTCAAGCCTGTCGTTCCAGGTAACACATTGCGTGCAAAAATGAGATGCGTTGGCACAGAACAGAAGGCGCGTCGTAAAGGGCTCCCCTCGGGAGGTGTTGTTACATGGGAGGTCACTGCTCTCAACGAGGAAAATGCTGAAGTTATGTCAATGAATATGCTTACCTACGTTAGCGACGAATTTGCGTCAGGCTGCAACGCAGGGTCCTCTGATTAGTCTTCCTCGAAATACTGGTAATATTAACAGTAGATCGGAATCACGTGGTTTGTGAAACTGCCATACTATAAGTGCCATCCTAGTCGATTCTGGCGTCTTTTCTGGGCACTTCGGAGAAAAACAATGGCTACATCCTTCCAGACAAGAATTCCCGTCCGTTATAGGGATACGGACTCAATGGGGCATGTTAGCAGTCCTGTGTACTATGATTATCTTCAGCATGCTTATCTTGAATACATGTTCGCACTACTCGGCCTTCCCCGCTCCGAAAAACTACCGCAGATCATGGTTAAGACATCTTGTGAATACGTAGCTCCGGCATTCTTCGGGGATGTCCTTATCATCGAAAGCAAGGTCACGGGCTTCGGGAACAAAAGTTTCGAAATGGAGCACATCTTTTATAAAGATACGGATGAACGCCCTGTCATCGCCCCGTACTTATTCCAAACATGTCATGTTCGATTATGACCGAAACACAACTGTCCCCGTAAGTGCGGAATTTCGAGACGAAGTTAACGCTTTCCAAGATGCGGTCGAGTTAACGGTGTGACGTGAAAGGGAAGCGTCATGGAGTGGCAAGGGAACGGACAGTCAATCTACGACCGTTACAAACGTCTGGGCATCAAGCTTAGGACAAGGGACGGTATAGCCCCCCATCAATTTGATCAAGACGGGTGGGATGCCCTGCGCGAAGAAGGGCTCTGGGAGTTGATCTGCCCTGAAGGTAGAAAAGCAGACAATAGCTGCTGGTGGCAATTTACTGCGGCGCTAGATGGACTTTCGTCAGCAATCGGATCCTCTGGTTTACTTTTGTCCATAATCGCTCAGGCAGGTATTGTGCGGGGGCTCGACAGGTGGGGCTCCGACGCGCAACGGGAAAAATACCTTGAGGCTGTCCGGACCGGTAAGCTTAGCGCAACAGGTATCGCTGAACCAACCACAGGAACCGATGTTCGAGATGTTCACACACTACTAACGCCATTCGGGAACGGTTATAAGCTGAATGGATCGAAATTTAATATTGCGCATGCGCCTGTCGCTGATTTTTTCCTAATCGTATGCAAGCAAGAAACGGGAGCAGTAAGTCTCGTCTTCCTCGACCGCGGAACTCCGGGTTTAGTGACAGGAAATTATGATCTCAAGTTAGGCAATAAAAATCTCCCCACCGGTCCGATTGCTTTGGACGACGTGTATGTTTCTCCCGAGCAAATTCTCGGTAACGTAGACCGGGGACTGCGCCAGCTCATCGATATAGTTACCTTAGGCAGGGTTTATTATGGTTTAGTCGCCTCTAATTTACTACGTCCTTTCCTCACATCCGCAATAGAGTATGCAGAAACGAGGGTGAGTTTTGGCTCGCCCATCATTGAGCACCAGCACATCCAACGACGTCTGACCGACATCATTACGCGGATCGAGAGATCCCGATGGACAGCACTTGGTGCTCTCGGGCGACTATTTTCGGAACACCCTCAGTCGCTGCTCGATTGCTCCATAGCAAAGGTCGTTGGTGCAGACGACGTCATTAGCAACGGGCTCGAATTGATGAAGCTGTATGGTAGCCTCGGCTATCATATAGGACCCGTTTCCTCAGTGCTCCAGGACGCGCTCGGCTTCGCCAGTGTGGGGGGTACTGAGGAGATGCACCGGAAGAACATCATGAATCAGATTCTACGGCTGAAGAAGAAAACTACGAACGATTAAACTCCGGCGCTTTTTGGCGTTTTGGGAGGCAAAGTATGCCACAATTCGTTGACGACAGGCTTAACGAGTTTCTGCAGAGCGACGGGGGCTCAATAGCCCATCTCGGTCCTTCAGGATCGTTCTCGCATGAAGTATGCAGTTCAATCAGTTCGCGCGTGCGTCCCGAACCACGACGGACATTCGGGGATGTGATTGACGCAGTTGTCACTCAGAACGTCGATTACGGGCTAATCCCAATTTATAACACAATTGCAGGACAAATAATCGCAGGATGGAGCGCGCTTCTGGACAGCGGAGTGATCGCCGTTGGCGCGTATGTCCACCGCATTAGCCTCGCGTTACTTGCACGTGAAGGAGCGACACTATCTACGATTCGTCGCGTCGTGTCCCATTCTGCCGCGTTGAGGCAGTCTAGCCATTGGCAGCGGCGCATGCTCATTGGAGCGCAGGTGTCACATAGTACTGCGGCGGGCGCCGCATTAGTCTCGAGAACGAGATCTCGAGAGTTGGCGGCCATAGGCTCGCCTAACCTTGCAGATCGTTACAATCTCTCGCTGGTTGCACACGATATTGCCAACGATGTGGACAATGAAACTACCTTTCTGTTGATTCAAAGACAAAATGACACGGCGGCGACAGATAATAAATTTCAAAGGACATCTCAGATCTGCTGCCCGGTCTCGCCGAATGTGCTGCTTTCAAGGGTTGCGCCTGAGGGAGAGAGGGCAAACGAACGTGAGAGGTTACGATCGCAAATAAGTTTCACTTGCCGTTCGGGCAGGGCACTCGAGATCTTCTTGAAAAACGAAGATGGGTCCACAAATGAGACACTAATTCATGGCTGTTCAGTTCGAACGGAAGGTCGTTATCTAGGTCATATCCCAGTGGCTGCCACCAATGTCGACCGCCTTTATCGCGCATTTGGTTTCCAGAGTAATTTCTTAAGAGACCATTTTTTGGGGAATATACCAAAAGACAATTCATATATAGTTATATACTCAAGGGTTCTTCAATAATTTTTGGGCTGAATTTGTAACCAGAAATACAATATAATAAAATACAATTTATTATATTGATGTCGATTTTTAACACGCGTTCCCGCGGAGGGTCACGTAATGGGCGCTCTGATATCTCGCGATCGAGGATAAAAAAGGAAACAGACATGCCCGCGCAATCAATCGGAAACACACTCATAGATATATTTGTCGAGGCCGGAATCAAACGTATCTATGGGGTGCCCGGTGACTATAATCTTCGCTTTCTTGAGCTTCTCGAAAGTGATGGCCGTATTGAATTTATCGGAACATGCAACGAACTTAATGCCTGTTACGCGGCAGATGGAGACGCCCGAATCAGTGGCTTTGCTGTGGTCACGGTAACCTATGGCGTTGGTGATCTAGGCCTCCTTAGTGCCATTGCTGGTGCTTATGCGGAGAATGTGCCGGTCCTTGTTCTCTCAGGCGCACCTCCGGAGTACGCGTCTAGATCCGGAGCCCTCCTTCATCACACCCTCGCGGATGGCAACTATACAAACGTTCTTAAGGCGTTCGAGCAATTTACCTCAGCCCAGAGTACTCTCACCGCCCAAAACGCTGGAACCGAATTGCTACGACTCATCAAAGTCGCATGGACTATGAAGCTTCCAGTTTATGCACAACTTCCATCCGATATAGTTGACGCACCTAGCGAGCGAAACACTCCCACGCCGAATTATTGTTTTCCAAGTTCTGATAAAACAATACTTTCAAATGTCATAAATTTTTTCGTCCATCGCTTAGAGCGTGCTCACTCCCCCGTCATTTTAATTGATGCCCTTGCGGACCGTTATGGGGTAGTTTCTGACATTCTCCGGATCATCGAAAAATGGAGCTTGCCCTATGCCGTTATGCCGACAGCAAAAGGGACTTGTCCCGAGGATAGTTCCCTCTATTTGGGGGTATATTTCGGGCAAAAATCACGTAACGGGTTGTTCGAACTCATCGGTCAATCGGATCTCGTCATAGGCATCGGTGTCCGTTTCGTGGATTCAACGTCTGCGTGGTTCTCGCAACGTATTCGGGCGGACGCGTGGGTCAATATTGAAGCGACACAAGTTGTCTCTTTCAAACAGTCCTTTGAGAATGTCGAAATCACAGAATTAGTTTCTACATGGCTCAAATGGGATACTGATCGGCACCCAAGGTCTACCAATTCTTCGCAGTCGGTTTCGATCAAACCACAGGTCAACATAGTCTGGGGGCAGCATTACTTCTGGAGCCAAATCGAAGCGTTTATTGAGCCACACGATATAATTATTGCGGATAACGGCACGTCGCTTGCGGGCGTGAATGCTCTTAAATTACCAGAAGGATGTAGCATTGTTTCCCAACCTATATGGGGAGCGATTGGCTATACATGTCCCGCGCTACTCGGCACGCTACTTGCTGCACCGCATAGACGCCAGTTGCTCTTCATTGGGGATGGAGCATTTCAACTTACTGGGCAAGAAATTTCCACCATGCTGAGGCGAGGTGCGGCGCCAATTATCTTCCTCATCAATAATAGAGGTTATACGATAGAACGAATGATCCTTGGACCAAACGCACATTTTAATGATATAGCCGCGTGGAGCTATGAAGACCTGCTACACGGTTTCGGCGGAAAAGAGTGTGGCAAATTTATAAAGGTCGGCGATATATCGGGTCTCCAGAAAGTTCTTCAGAATCCATCAAACGGTGATAGATTGCTTCTAATCGAAGTCTCGTTTGATCCACTTGACGGACCACCTGGTCTCAGCGAATTTGGCAAGATGGCTCGAGACTATGACTACCCTACGTCCTACGGCATGTCGTCAGTTAAGTCATGAGTGAGGCACGTCGGGGTTGTACTTTGTGTCTGCGTGTACTGACTGTTTTCCGTTTTATGGTGGAGACAGACAGATGCGGCGCTATAGTTTACGCGATAACCAGTGGCAGCGGATAAAGGATCTTCTTCCCGTTCGAGAAGGCTATGTCGGCGACACTGCGGCGGACAACCGTCTGTTAATGGAGGCGGTCCTGTATCGCTACCGCGCGGGCATTCCATGGCGCGACCTTCCTGCCCGTCTCGGCGACTGGAAAAACGTGCACCGGCGTCTGCGCCGCTGGTGTTAAAGCAGTGTCATTGAACGGATATTTCGTTATCTGGGTGCTGATCACGACAGCGAATACATGATGATCGACAGCACAATTGTCCGGGCGCATCAGCATAATGCCGGAGCTCTCAAAAAAGGGCTACGGATGAGGCCATCGGACGATCACGAGGCGGGTTGACGACAAAGATCCATGCCGCCTGCGACGCTCTGGGCAATCCGGTGGAACTGGGCATCACACCGGGGTAGGATGTCGATATCACCCAGGCGGAACCGCTTGTGGAAAACATCAACCCGGATGCTTTCCTTGCTGACAAGGCGTATGACGCGGACATGTTGATCGATCGGCTGGTACAGCGCGGGATTACTTGTCAGGTTGTGAGATGGGATGGTTGCCGTCCTCCCCGAACGGCATCGCAGTGTGCCAACGTGGTGGTTGGTAACGCAACCACGGAAGAGAGGACGGCAGATGACGGATACAATGATTGGGGTGGATCTGGCAAAGACAGTCTTCCAGATTCACGCGGCATCGCTGACGGGCGAATTGCTGTTCCGCAAGAAGGTCCGTCGCCCGCAGTTTCTGCAGTTTATGGCGAGCCAACCGCCGGCACTTGTAGTGATGGAGGCGTGTGGCAGCGCCCATTACTGGGCGCGGGAACTGATGAACGTGGGGCACGAGGTGAAACTGATCGCACCGCAATATGTCCGCCCGTTCGTCAAGCGCCAGAAGAATGACGCCGCCGACGCGGAAGCGATCGTGATCGCGGCCCGCCAGCCGGAGATGCGTTTCGTGGTGCCGAAGAGCGAGGAGCAGCAGGCGCGTGCTGTTCTGTTCCGCTGCCGCGACCGGCTGGTCCATCAACGGACCGAACTCGTCAATGCACTGCGCGCGACGCTTTATGAGTTCGGCCTGATCGTGCCAAAGGGCATTGCTCATCTCAAACGCATGGAGGAATTCATCGAAGATGAGAGCGTGTCGCTCCCGACGATCGTCCGGAAGGAGTGCCGCGATCTTCTGGAGCAGATTGATGAGCATTCAGCTCGGATCATGGAAAAGACCCGCGCCATGGCCGGGCTTTCGGAAGAAAGCGGTGTGGCGCAGCGTTTGGAAACGATGCCTGGTGTCGGACCGTTGACCGCACTGGCCGTTGAGGCCTTTGCCCCTTCTATGGAGAGCTTCCGTAGTGGCCGCGATTTCGCGGCATGGCTCGGCCTTGTCCCCCGGCAGTTTTCGTCCGGCGGCAAGGAGCGGCTGGGCCGGGTTTCGAAGGCCGGTCAGGCCGATATCCGACGTTTGCTGATCATCGGCGCCATGACGCGCGTGAACTGGGCGAGCCGCAAGCCGCCGCTGCCCGGCACCTGGCTGGCACGGATGCTGGCCCGCAAACCCCGTATGCTTGTGGCGATTGCCCTGGCGAACAAGATGGCGCGGACAATCTGGGCCATGCTGACGAAGCAGGAGAATTATCGGGATCCGGTTCCGTCCGCCGCAGCATGAGATGACCTCAACTGCGCGCGGGCGGAATCGGTAAGGGGGTGTGAGAAGGCGACGACCCATATGGGCGCATGATCGAGCCGATCCGGATCGGGAAAACCAACTGACGTCTTGGTGCCCTTGAGCACGTTTGTGAGATTTGGACCTGATCCGCAGATCACCATATCGGCCAGCGGCTTCTGAAAGCGCCGCGTTCAAAGGCCTGACAGAAGACCGCAGTCGATCACTCGTTCAAAAGGTCAGATACTTCTTGCACTACGGACGGCAACCACAGAAGACGTCATTGAAATGATGTAGCGTGGGCAATACCGCGTTACGCTCCATGGTTTTCTTCCGTTTGCAGGGAGACGGAGTGATGCATCAGATCCGTCCACAGGCACGCACGACACCAGCCGTCCTGGCTGACATAGCCCGTTCGTTAGAGCCGACGTCCGTTCTGGTCAGACGTTACGGCATCAGCGACGAGACGGTCCTCAAGTGGCGCACGCGTTGTTCAGACGCCTGTCTCGGGATCGCAGTAGCCGTCCCCGAGACTGGCCTGGAGAGCCTCGGAGGAGGAGCGTGCCATTGTCTGTCAGCTCCGACACTCTGCCTGTTTTGGCCTGGATGATCTAACCTTTGTCGTGGGCATTTCCTGCCGTGTCCGAAGCGCGACAATATTCGGCGTATTCTGAAAGATGCCGAATTGAGCAGGTTGTCTCCTGCTCCAAAAGTGGGACCGGCTCGTGGACAGGGAACGTTCCGGGACTACGATCCCGGTTATGTTCATATCGATGTGAAACATTGACCAAAATTGCAGACAGCAGATGGAGACCGGCGGAAACGTTTCCTGTAGGTCGCCATCGATCGGTGTTCCCGTTCAGTGCATCTGGCCGTATATGACGCGGAAAATACCATCGACTTTCTCAAGGCTGTCAAAGCCGCCTGTCCTTTCCGGATCACCCATATCCTGACCGATCGTGGTTCCCGCTTCACGGCGGATGCCTTCGAAACAGCCGGTCGTGACATGAGTATCGACCGACGCCGGACGGAAGCTTATTCGCCGCAGCCCAATGGAGTGGTCGAACGCTTCAATGGTCGGGTGGCCGACTTCACCTACATCTGGACCGCCGAAGGACGGCCCTACGTTGCCGTCGTGCTGGACTTGTTTTCACGGTGTGCGGTCGGTTGGTCCACGAAACCGGCAGCAGGCCACATAGTCCTGCTTAACTGACGACATGCCGTAGTCATTTAACAAAATGGCTGCTCAAGTTGCTGGGTTTAGCGCGCGATCTGCTGTCCAACGCAGCCGCGGCATCGACCTAAGAGAATTATCACTGATGGAGATATTTGCCGGTTCAAGGGATGCCAGAGCGATATCCCGGGAATTCTGACAGGTGCGGTCCGCTGGGGATTGTGCGTAAATATAATTCTTGACCATCAATCTGTAAACCGGCGGAGAATCCTAGATATATCCAGTGGGCTCGCAATATTGAAGCATCGACCCAGCAGCTTCGTATCAACGGAAATCAACGTTTGCAATCACGGAGATTGAGCCACCCAACAGGAGTATGCAGAATGACTCAGTCCTGGCAGCCGGGAAGCTGGAGGGAGCGTCCCGTAACTCATATCCCCCAATTTGATGATGCTTGTGAACTCGAGCGTACAGAACTAAAACTGACCGAGCTAAGTCCGCTCGTATCTCCCGAGGAATGTGATGAGCTGAGTGAGAGACTAGCCGAAGTCGCTCATGGCGACAGCATAGTCCTGCAGGCCGGACCGTGCGCTGAGGCCTTAGATAACTTCGACGAAGATGAACTGGCACGGACCATTGAGGCGCTCGGTCTTGCTCGGCTTTGTCTTCAATACTTGCTACGAAAACCGGTTATAGTTATGGGGAGGCTTGCAGGCCAATTTGCCAAGCCAAGAAGTAACTCGACCGAAGATACGCCTTTCGGCCGGATTTTTACATATAGGGGCGATATCATTAATGGTATCACTGCTACTGAACAGGCAAGGAAGCCTGATCCAAGAAGAATGCTACGGGCGTATAGTTACTCGAATGAGGTCTTAAATAAGCTTCAAACCGATGGTGCGTCATTATACAACGCGCCGATGACCGCGTTGGACTTGCTGGCGAAATTGTCGATTAGCGGTCCCTCTGAGTCTTCGCTAGCACCCTATCTTGAGGTTGGACGAGCGATTCGCTTCGCGCAGTCAATTGGGATGGTGTATCCCGATCCATCGCTTCAAACTCTGTATATTGCACATGAAGCACTATTGCTGAATTACGAGGAGGGCTTGACGAGGCGGGATCCACGAACGGGAAATTGGTACGCAGGGTCAGGTCATTTTTTGTGGGTGGGGGAGCGAACAAGACAGGCTGATGGTGGGCATGTGGAGTATCTCAAAGGTATTGCTAACCCCATCGGTGTTAAATGCGGTCCGTCGATGACTCCTGACGATCTGATGGAATTACTCGATATTCTTAACCCCAACAACGTTCCAGGCCGCGTCACAGCTATCGTTCGAGCGGGCGCTCAGTCGATAGGGTCTCTGCTGCCGAGATTGATCACAAGGGTAAAAGCGGAGGGTCGTCATATCGTTTGGATGTCAGATCCAATGCACGGAAATACCGTCTCACATACTACAGGAATGAAAACACGATATTTTGATCAAATCGCAGATGAAGCGACACAATTCTTCAAGATGCATAGTGCACTCGGGTCGCATGCCGGAGGCCTTCATTTGGAGATGACGGGCGCCGATGTGACGGAGTGCATAGGCGGCGGGTTTTCTCCTTTCCAAGAAGACATTACACGAAACTATCGTAGTCTTTGCGATCCGCGATTAAATTTCCTACAATTTATGGAGTTAGTGGCTCTTCTTGGTCACCACACCACAGTTGCGACTGCCGATGCCAACGGCGGAACGCAACCGGAAGCGGGGGTCCAAGTCGATGCCTAGAGTGAATGGCCGTCCTAAGACGAGAGTGTCTCCAGAAATCACGCGAAGGCGCGTGCCGGCCCATGACCCGATACTCCAAATGCCAATTGTCTTGGTTGGTATGCCTGGGAGCGGCAAGACCAAAATCGGGATGTCGCTTGCGCGGTTTATGGGGCGTGTTTTTTATGACTCGGATGAGATTATCGCTGAGCAAACTGGGTCCACAATTGGAGAGATCTTTCGAGAGAAGGGTGAAGGTGAATTCCGGAAAGCCGAACACAGGGTTATTTCGCATCTGCTAAACAGACGTGCAGCCGTAATATCCGTTGGGGGGGAGCGCTAACTCACGAAGGGACACAGAAGGCGATTGCACAAAATAGCGTTTCAGTTTTTTTGTTGTGTAAAATCGGCGAGTTAGCCAGTCGCGTGAAGAAAGATGCGGTGCGGCCGCTTCTAGAATATGGAAAAGAGTATGAAACGCTTTCCAGTCTGCTGGAGGTAAGGGAAAGCGCTTTCCTAGAAGCTGACTTCATAATCGAGTCTGACACTGACGGCGAACAGGCAGTCGCTCGGTCGATCTCTAAAATTGTTAGTGGGATTATGACCTCATTTCGACTCTGCATTCCTGGAGCGAGCGAACACTGTGTTTTCGTTGGAAATGCATTAACCGGTGCTCTGGCTGCCAAAATAGCCCGCATGTCTCGTACTAGACGCTCGGTTATCATAACCGATCAAAACGTCGCTTCCACTTGTCTGAATGCCCTAATTCAACAATTACAACACCACGGAATATCAAGCCAGAATATCATAGTTTCACCAGGGGAGAGCTCGAAGTCCATCGAGGTCTACTCTTCAGTGGTTAAGACCTTGGCCGAGCTCGGTGTGGACCGGGATACATGCATTGTAGGGCTCGGGGGAGGCGTCGTGGGTGACTTAGCAGGCTTTGCATCTGCCACCATGTTGAGGGGTTTGCCCTTCATTCAAGTTCCGACATCATTACTTTCTATGGTCGACTCAAGTGTTGGAGGAAAGACGGGAGTTAATCTCGTCGAGAGCAAGAACCTTCTAGGCGCGTTTTATAGTCCGGGGGCCGTCTTTGTCGACATAGATTATCTATCTACCTTGCCTGTCCGGGAACTGCAAAACGGCTACGCTGAAATCGTAAAGTCGGGTCTTTTGGCCGGAGGTGATTTCTGGACATGGATGACTGAACATATCGGAAAGTCGATCCTGCAAGAACCGGAAATCTTGAAAAAGGCGATTCTATTTTCCCTCCAATACAAAACTAATGTTGTCGTCAATGATCCTTTCGAGCGGGATCGGCACGGTGGCCGAATGCTGCTCAATCTCGGACACACCTTCGCGCACGCAATTGAGGCTGAGACGCATTATGATGGGTCGGTACTACATGGTGAAGCGGTCTCTGTCGGTCTGATGCTTGCGTTACAAGTATCTTTGCAAACAGGTGTGTGTTCGCAGCCGGGACTATTGGTCGATGTGGAAAATCTTCTTAAAAAGGAAAATCTTCCCACATCTCTCAGAGAACTTCCACTTCGTACGTCCTCCCACGCCCTCATTGGAAGGTTCAAAAATGATAAAAAAAAATCGGGCGATGCAGTTCGCTTCGTTCTCATGCGAAGGCCGGGCCATGCGGTAGTAATCGACGAGGTATCCCAGAAAATACTGCGCTCCGTAATTGAGCTGGATCTAGCAGATCCTCTGTCTAACAGTGAGAGGTAATCGATATGTCTCACAATACGTTTGGCCATCTGTTTCGCGTGACGACGTGGGGTGAGAGCCATGGTCCAGCTATTGGTTGTATTGTTGATGGTTGCCCTCCAGGACTGGCGATGTCTGCCGAAGTTATCCAACCATGGCTCAACAAGAGACGTCCAGGCCAGTCACGATATACGAGCCAGCGGAAAGAGTTAGACCACGTGGAAATATTATCCGGGGTCTTCGAGGGTTCTACTACTGGGACACCGATAGCACTAGTGGTTCAAAATTCCGATCAACGTTCAAAAGACTACGGGAATCTTGCGAGCACCTATAGGCCCGGACATGCAGATATCACATACGATATGAAATATGGGTTTCGCGACTTCCGTGGTGGCGGAAGGAGTTCCGCCAGAGAAACGGCCGCTCGTGTTGCAGCGGGTGCAATTGCTCGCACAGTTCTAGGCGATTCAATCCGAATACAAGGGGCGTTAATACAGATAGGTGACCTTCGGGTATCGCACACTGAGCAGGATTGGGATGCTGCCGGTTCCAATTCTCTTTTCTGTCCCGACAAGGCGCTGGTGCCTCGCTGGGAGGAGTTGTTGGATGCCACTCGACGCGCAGGCTCCTCTATCGGAGCAATTGGCGAAGTGCGGGTCACGGGAGCACCAGGAGGGTGGGGAGCACCATTATACGGCAAGTTAGACGGGGATATTGCCGCAGCAATTATCAGTATCAATGCCGTGAAAGGTGTGGAATTCGGCGACGGTTTCAAGGTCGCTCAGTTAACAGGCTTCGAAAACGCAGACGCGATATATCTTGAAAATGGGGAGGTTCGTTTTCGCTCGAACCACGCCGGCGGCATTTTAGGGGGCATATCGACAGGATCTGATATTATCGTCCGGTTTGCTGTGAAACCTACGAGTTCTATTCTTATCCCGACAAGTTCGATAAAAAAGACTGGCGACCCTACGAACGTCTCTACCACTGGTCGTCATGACCCTTGTGTTGGCATTCGTGCGATACCAGTCGCAGAAGCGATGATTGCATGCGTGCTTGCTGACCATAAACTTCGCCATCGTGCACAATCGGGCCATGGTGAGTCGTTGCTGTCGTTCCAGAATCTATTCGAACAGGAAACGAACAATGAGCAGTATCGTGCTGAAGGGACGTAGCCGGCTTGCCGGCGTCTGCCGCGTTCCAGGTTCGAAGAGCTATTCGAACCGCTATCTGGTGCTTGCAGCGCTTGCCGAGGGAACAACTGAAATAAGTGGGTTGCCGAAATCTCGCGACATAGAGGTCATGAAGGGAGCGCTACAGTCGCTCGGTATAAGCCTGCATGGCGGCCGACTTGGTCCAGATGGGCTTTCGGTTCAGGGCTGCGGAGGCGTCTGGCCCGCCTCAGAGGGCACCTTGCATTTGGGAAATGCCGGTACCGCCATGAGGCCGTTGTGTGCGGTATTATCTTTAACATGCAGAAGGGGTGGTTACGTTCTTCGTGGAGATGCAAGGATGTACGAGCGTCCCATTCGTGACCTCGTGGATGCCTTGACTGCAATGGGTGCCAGAATTTCATACGAACGAGAAACAGGCTTTCCGCCGTTAAAGATATCGCCCGGTAGTGTCTCCGAAAGATCGATCAAAGTGAAAGGCGACATTTCCAGCCAGTACTTATCCTCACTGCTACTTGCAGCCCCGCTCACACCTGAAGGATTGGATGTCGAAATTATCGGCGATCTCGTTTCGCGGCCTTACGTTGATCTTACGATGCGGGCGATGAATGATTTTGGCGTCAACGTCACTACCGAGAACTACAAACATTTCAATATCCCGCCAGGCGGGTATCGGGCTCCCTCTGGCCCCCTTCAAGTGGAAGGGGACGCTTCGGCTGCATCATATTTCCTCGCTTTGGGGGCCATCGGTGGGGGGCCGGTAAGAGTTGAGAACTTGGTTCCGACCGGGTCTAATCAAAGTGATATAAAATTCGCCGATGTGATTGCCTCAATGGGAGCCACGGTCGAAAAGGGGCTCACGTGGATACAAGCGAGCCGTGGAGCAGAGAAGTTGAAAGCGCAGGAGCTCGATCTGACCGATATGCCCGACGCAGCCATGACTGTTGCAGCATTAGGAGCTTTTGCGGAAGGCACAACTGTAATCAGAGGGATCGGGAATTGGAGGGTCAAAGAAACAGATAGATTGGCTGCAATGGCGAAGGAGTTACGAAAAGTGGGTGCCGATGTTAAGGAAGGATCTGACTTCATTGTAATTACGCCACCAACTGCAGGTTTCAAACCTGCAGTTATTGATACCTACGATGATCATAGAATGGCAATGTGCTTTTCGTTGATGGCGCTCGGGGGAGTAGATATAGAAATTAACGATCCAAGTTGTTGTGCCAAGACATTTCCAGAGTATTTCGATGAATACAATAGATTAAGTTAACAATAAACAAGAATGTATATTTTATATGATGTGTGTGTTAATGTTTCTGACTAGTTTCATATCAGTTATTTATGTGATTCTGGTTTAAAATTTGCCTAGACGCCGGAGCTGTCGGCCACACCGAGGGGCGTTTTCATCGTCGATGATACTTTTTGACTGTTGAGTAAAACAGGGGCGTACAAGCGCATACTCCAGCGTAATAGGGCGTAGGAGAAAAGGGAAGTGAAGAGAGCCGCAACTTAGGGTATGCGGCGCCCCGGAGATGAAGGCCATGTCGGGATGACGGCAATGGGGAGCCGACATTCTCGCTTTTATAGAATTAATTGTGTGTGCTTCCCCAATCCAACGAAAAAACTAGCTCTCTCCTTCATTCCCGTCGGGGCTGTCCAACTCGGGCTCCATGAGGCCATAATATTTGGCATTGCGCTTTACCTGCGCACACCACTGGCTTTCCGCTTGAACCGGATCCAACGTTTGCATTTTCTGAGCTGCTACTAGCTGGAGCGTAGTGCGGGCAGTAAGATATGAGTGGTCCCGATTGTTTGAACAGTTTTTGGGTTTGAATAAGCTATACCCGGTTATCGTTATGCCGCCATTTTGACAGCGCGCCAACATCATCTGGCAAGCCCGGTTCTCAGGTCTCCAACGTGTGCCGATAGAAGTACCCCTAAACGGTCGTATAGGGTGGAAAGTCATGTGGCAGGGCACGCCACTGGCATCCCGTCGAGACAATATACAGGATCGCCTCAACAACCCGACGGAGTTCCGTTCTTCTGGGGCAGCCATACCGCTTTTGGGGTGGCATCAAGGGCGCCAGAAGAGCCCATTCCCGATCGCGTAAGTCACTTGCATATGTCAGATCATCGCGACGATACTGACAACGGGTGATTTCAGTCCGGGCCACCATTCACTCCTACTCTTCGCAAAGACGGGTGAATCACAAACCACTGAAATCACTCAATTCATTTTCGGTCAGGCTCTAAGACCGGATGATCTTCTAGCAATCCAACTCGGCCGTGAGAGATCGTGCTGCTGATGTCCGCTATACGGAAGGCTGTTCATCGGCATGTATGCCCGACATGGAGGCGGAAGCAGCCTGTCTGCTTGTCACGTGCTAACCCACAGACCCTAACTCAAAACTGAAGGCACGTTCGGGGCAGGGTCAGTGTCTTTACTCAACACTCTTAACAGAAGTCGGTGACTATCTCATTTTACGCATTGGCATCGCCGAAGCAAGCGGTCGGTTCCTTAGAGTTACAATTACGGCAATGGTGTCAATGGCCCGCTGACAAGGTGGGCGAGATAGACGTCATTTCTCATGACAGCCTCGTAAAACAAATGTTGCCAACTGTTTGGTGTTGGAAGGGCCTGACCTTTTTGCCACGTTTCGATGTTTTGGATGACATCCAATTCCTTAGCGCGCAAGTTAGTCACATTGCGGAGCAAGCGTCGGTGTTCATTACGGAAAAAGCGAATATAACGGCGGGCGATTTGGAGTTTCTGCAAATGCGCGTCAACCAATTGTTTTTCGACAGTCAGCAGGTCGGGGTGAGGTTCAAGCGTAAAGGTTGGCGTCGTGAACGGAGGATCGATAGTAAGTTGGATAATCTGCGCCAGGGAAAAAGTGTCGAAATAGGGATGGATGAAAAAGCGAGGTATTGCCGCGTTGCCAGTTTTCTCTCCCTTACGACGTTGGCACGGGTCACACATTGGCGTCAGATTGGCTGGTGTTACCGAAAATTGAGGATATTTTCCTTTTGGAAGATAATGGTCGAGAGTTTCTGTCACTGCGGGGCTCCCGCATGACGGACAAATATCCAGATCATGATCCCGTAAACGTTGTAAAATCTTACCCTGCGATGACCCATCAGCGGGATGACTGTAGAGGTTCTGGAACGTTTTTGTCTTCGGCCTAATCGCTGCCCATTCGGGAATGTGCTCTGGCGAGCCTCCGTGGGTCAAATAGTCTTTGACGCGTTGCTTCCACTCGTTCGCGATACCGTTGAAAAAGGTTTTGTTTGGTTCGTGTGTACGTTCCGTTACGATTTCATCAATGAGAGTAAGATTGTCAGCGGCGGACACGGGTAGTGGTAGGAGCATCACCATCCCTCGCGTTCCATACCCTGAATCTGGATTGCGAGCTCCTCGTTGATATCATTGCCGAGTGCCGCGATGAGAGCTTCAGCCGAACCAAGCTCTTCCAGTTTGTTTTCAATCCAGCGTTCAAACGGCTTGGAAGCTTCGCTGTCGCCGAAGACATAGGAACTGATACGTTGCATGTCACCGCCAAAGGTTTGGAAAGGCGGGGTACGAATTGAGAGACCATCTTTGGTTCGTGCTAAGACATGCACGCACTCGCTTGGAACTTCACGGACTGTAACAAGCGAATGCGTCGCAAGCAAAGCTTTCGAGTTGAAGCGATCAAGGATTGTTTTCAGCATGTCGATAAACTGAATTTCCAAAGTCGGATGGAGGAATAGCTCAGGTTCATCGATGAGGATCAAGCTGTCACGCCGGATTGCTCCCAGAATATTGATGACAATAAACGAGAACAGCTTTTGACCGGAACTTAATTGAACGATTTTGCTATCGCGGAAAAATGTCACGCCATCGGCAGCGTTGATAGCGCTTCTGACCTTCTCAGCGTTAAGTTCGTCGATCCGGTCGGAACTGATTGGAAGATAGCGCTGGTCATTGAGATCAAATGACAGATCGTCTATGGCAATGGTGTCTGAATAGAAGTGCTTAGCAGGTCCAACCGCGTCGCCCACATGGATGGCGGCATAGTCGAAAGCAAATGCGGTTCGAAGAACACGCTCGACAGTCTCGAGCTTGTTTGCCCAACTACGAAGCCCTTTGTAGCGAATATCGTCAGCCAAGCAATCAAGCAACGAAACTGCCGCGTTCTTCTTTGGCGCCTGATGGGTAAGGGAAATTCCGCCTAGACGTCCAGGTTTCCGGCTGACAGATCGGCCGCGGAAGCCGAAATAACGATAGACCTCTTTATCTTGCAATTCTTCGGTTTCGAGATCGACTGGAAAGCGCTCAAATGGACTATAAGAAACGACCACCATCTGACTAAGGTTTGGCTTCTCAACGAAGCCTACTTTGCTTGCCTTCTTTTCAGGCGTAGTATTAAGCCAGTCCTCGACCATCTGATGTAGGATCTGGGATTTTCCGACGCCATTGGGGCCGATCAGGACATTAACATTGTGCGGGAGAATGCTGGTCTGTTTGAATTTAAGACTAAGGGTAGATATACCACTAAACACATCTTTGAATTTGAAACCAAGATCTAAGACAGACATGGCTTCAGCCGAAAATAGCTTCCAGCCATCGAGATAGGATTTGGTCTCGCCTCGTTCGCGTAGAAGTGAATCCTGGAACGGTTGGCTGTCAATGAGGCTGAGGGCAGCTGGGTCTTGTTGAAGGTGGATGAGGTAGCTGGCGTCGCGCATTACGACAGCAGCGTATCGAGCGGCGTCTAAACTCAGTCGATCCCGCAACTGTTCATAAAAGGCGATTTCGTTTGGAAGCGAGAGATAATTCGTCTCTGGGATCGGAAAGACTCCGTCCCAGTTCTCTTTCAAGAGGCTATCGAGGTAAGTTTCGCTGTTGGAAGCACCCTCAATCATTAGTTTCAGAGGACCGAGTTTAACAATTTCCCCCGATATTCGGCAGGTTGTCGCAAAGGTAGTCTTGTTGCCGTAGTCGTCCCAATTATTAGCTAATAGTTCGATTACGTCACCTGCAAGCTTTGGCTCAGGCGTGCGACGCTGACTTTGCCTTCCAAGATAGACTATCTTCATGAATGCTGCTGCTTTTCCTCAATCAATATACAGTTTACGAAAATCTTGCATTTAGAAATAAATCTGAATTAAAGATGCTCTTCGTTGACATTTAATTCACACCACAATCGGTTAATGATCGATAATTTGTAAATTAGCATAATACTATGATTAACATCATTGTTTGACTAATTTTGTTGGGGATTCTAAGCACATACTACACCTATAGACAATATGCCGGTCATAAAAAATATTTGCTTTTCCCATTCAATTATCGAATGGCAGATTTTCCATTTTGTCTGCATATAACTGCCCGGTTGACTTGTTGTCCGGTTCGATAGCCGACCTACCGCTTTTCCCGTAGCTGTCTTTAAACGGCTCAATGTCACGAGGCGCTGCCATTTCGGTGCACAGCCTGAGGGGAGACGGTCAAGCGCTCGGAGAAAGCGCCCACACAGGCTTTCTTGCGTTACGTGGCAGTGGGAAGCGGGTCGGTGCCCTAGCTCAGGATGGCGAGATACCCCCGATAGCTGAATACACGGCCCCTTTTGCGGCCGGTAACTTCTTCGACGATACCAAATCGCTCCAGATCGGCGAGTGCTGCGTTGACCGTGGGGGCCGACAGGCCCGTCTGGTGCACGACTTGGTTGGCCGTCAGATACGGGTTCTGCTGGGCTTTGTTGCAGAAATACCGGACAGGGATCCCCTGTCTGAAACCAGTTTGTTAGCTGGGTGTGATGAGCAAGCCGAACCTCATGCGCTACCGAACGACGAACTGGTCCTCTTACAACGCAGCGCTGAAGAAGCGTGGATCTCTGACGGTGTGGTTTGACCCGTCGATAATTGGGAGGGCCTTCCGACGGGGCGCCGTGGGCGTCAACCGGGTTACAGCGATGCTGCGATCCAGGCGTGCCTGACGCTGGAGACGGTGGAGCGGTTATTATCAACGAAGCCGCATCGAGACAAAGATGCACTGCATCAAACTGCTGGGCCAGCGTCTGACGGCACGGGATTTCGACCGCCATATCACCGAAGTTCATATCCGTGTTGCTATCCTTAACCGATTCACAGCGCTCGGAATCCCTCTCACACGCGCCGTCATATAACGGAAAATTCCATAACGGCATCCTCACGCCGACAGAGCGAATTGTGCAACAGAGCCATGGGCCGAGCGAGGAGAGTATCAAGAAACGAAGCCTATAATACTTGGCTGTAAAATTGACGTTGCATTTGTAGCGTCTGCGGCTACAAACGTTGGCATCCAGATCAAACTTAATATGGAAGGTGCCAGTCATTCAACAAGCACACTCATCAGATGGAACTCTGCATCATGCAAAATAAATTCGAATTCAAATTAAAAAGCGATTTGCGTGGATTAATAGGGAAATTTCTAAAAGGAATTGATGGCAAAATATGTACAGATATGAGTCGCTTTGAAGAGCTTTTTACTTTATCCATTTCAAGTAGTTCTCCCGTTAGGCATATAAGAGGCTATTTTATCGAAGCGACTCACGACCTTTATCTTCAATGCAATGAAATTATCGAGAAAATTTGTAAAAGTCTCGGTCCTGAGCGTGCTGCAAGGCAGATTGTATCAAAAATAATATGGGATGAGGTAGTAAATAGATACGAGGAAAATATCTCGTATAATTTATCTATAAATCGCATAGAGAAGGAAATACAGAGTATTGTTGATAAGTCTCACAGGTATATTCATCCAAATTATTTGGTGAGATTGCATCCTGGTATATTGAAAATGACGCTGGGGCCAGTATCAATAGTATCAATAGATGCACTAAGAAATGAATTTAATTTAGAACATAGTGGAGTGAGATTTGTTTTGCGAGGCGAGGAACGCAATAATTCCAATTTAGGATATTTCGAGGCTTCAAAATTCAACTGGGATATTTCGGTCTATGCCCTTCCGAATAATATTAAAGAAGAAGCCACATGGTTAGCAGGGATTGCTTCTTCTTTGTTGATTTTGACAGTCGAAAAAAATCTTGGGATTCAGTCTGTATGCGATAACACTGGACGCCCAGAAGCAAGTATAACTGCTCCTATTATTCAAGAAAAATTTGGAGCTATAATCGGAAAAGATATGGTGTCGCGAGAAAATGAAACACTTCCCGTATTTTATGAAATATCTAATAAAGTGCATGAATATTGCTCAACGGACTGTTATCAGAATTTCATTAACAAGATATTTTTCCCCATCGATAAAACCGTCGGCGCAGCATTAAGATATAGTCTTGGTTGGTTGGCCAGAGGCCGGCAAAGTGAAAGCCGAACAGATCGGTTTATGTTCTTTTTTACCGCACTTGAATCACTCCTGACCGTAGACGACAAGACTGCACCTGTTGTGCAGAACATTGCTCGGAGTGCCGCTTGTATATTGACCGATCTTCCAGCGCAACGTGCGGATTATGCAAAAAAAATTAAAGAGCTATACTCAATCCGTTCAAAATTAGTGCATGCTGGACAGAGAGATATGAGTCGTGAAGAAGGGATGAAAATAGAATCCCTCGTGCGAGATATCTGTCGCCGTGTTCTTCAATACGTTGATCCTGCCACGAAACTTCAGGATTTCCATAAGGCCCTTCATAATAGCTCTTACGGGACGCCCTGGATGCCCAAATATGAAAGAAATTTTCCGTCCGCTCCGCCTTTCGAAGTTTAGGAAAGCACCTGGGGCCTGTTGCCATGACCCCGGCAGGGCGGTCAGGCGAAGGTTCCTTCCGCAATGCTGTAAGCAAGTCTGACGACCAGTGCACCCCTGCCATCGCGAAGCGCTTCCAGAGCTGTCTGACCCGCAAGTTCGGGATGAGATTGCGTCAGGAAGCGGTAAATGGTCCATTAGCTATCGCCCAGTGTATCGAAAAGCGCGGGCAGGACAGGGAAGGGTTGTCCCGTTGCGTCGATCTGCCAGGCCGGATAGTGCGATCCCCGTGGTGAGGGACCTGGCAGAACGAGGACAGCATGGGCCTGTTCCAGTCTGCCCGGGCGAAAGCGTCACTCCGTGTTCGCGGTCTGTCTGTCATGAATGCTGTCTTTTTATCTTTCAGGGTGAGAGGAGAGCGAGACCATCATGGGGCGGGCGGAAGATCTACTGTATCATCCGGCCTGCTTGTATGCATTCGGTGCGTAGGGTCCTAAAAATACGGGACATCAACGTCCAAATGGGATATACATAATATATATCCATAGGGAGGGGTATCCGATGCTGACCCGTACGACACTCTTTTTATCCAACCGCTCGCAGGCAGTGCGTCTGCCGAAGATGGTCGCCTTCGGGGAGCAGGTGCGTGACGTCGTCATCGTATCCGAAGGGGCGCGGCGGATCATCGCCCCGGCCGACGCAGCGTGGGATGATTTCTTTGCGGCTCCCGGCGTGGATCTGGGGGAGCGGAACCAGCCAACCATGCAGGAACGCGAGGCGCTCTGAATGCTGCGTTACCTGCTGGATACGAACCTT
>NZ_BAJW01000009.1 GCF_000613905.1 Acetobacter persici JCM 25330 | reverse complement strand
GCCCACCACCAACACAACGCCCTATGGCGCAGCCCCCATGGACCGCTCCATTACGCCGCGCGGCCCGGCTCCGGGCTATAATGGCTATCCCGGCCAGAATAATTACGGCGCACCGCTTAACCGCGGAATGGGCATGGGGACCGCCGCGCGCCACCCGTTCCTGACGGGTTTTGCCGGGGGCATGCTGGGCGCAGGCCTGTTTGGTCTGCTGAGCGGGCACGGCTTTATGGGCGGTGTGCACGGGCTGTTCAGCTTTATTGGTCTGCTGATCCAGATCGGGCTGATTGTTATGGTCGTGATGTGGCTGGTCCGCCGTTTTTCGGGGAATAAGTCCTCCGGCTCCGGTGGTTCAGCTTTTACACTGAACTCCGGCACCACCGGCCCGGCGCAGACCACCACACCTGCGGGTTTCCCTGCCAGTACGGGCGGTTCCACACTGGCGATCACCAGCACGGACTATCAGGCCTTCCAGCAGACGCTGCTGGATATCCAGACCGCATGGAACCAGCAGAACATTCCGGCTCTCCAGCAGATGGCCACGCCGGAAATGGTATCCTACTTCAACCAGCAACTCGCCACGCTGGCCAGTCAGGGCGCGCGGAATGTTGTGTCTGATGTCCACTTCATTCAGGGCGATCTGGCCGAAGCGTGGCAGGAAGCTGGCATGGACTACGCAACCGTCGCCATGCGCTACAGCCTGATTGACCTGACGACCAATGCCACAGGGCAGGTTATTGAAGGTAGCTCGACCGAGCCGGTTACAATTACCGAACTCTGGACGTTTACCCGCCCCTCCCGTGGGGGGCGCTGGCTGCTTTCCGCCATTCAGCAGGGGCGTGGCGCGTAACGCCCCGCCGCTTCACAAAGCCTGCATCGCTCTTTATGAGCATGCAGGCTTTTTAGTTTTCACGCTCAGGTCAGGACAAACACCATGCTATTTCTGGAAATTGCCGTTGTGGTGTTAGGTGTCTCTGCCTCCGCATTTGGCCTGTTCCTGCATTTCTGGAGCAAACGCAAAATTGCGGATCTGGAAGCGGATATCCTGAAACTCAAGGAAAAGGGCGTGAGCATCCAGATGGATGCGCTGCTGCAAACCGCCCGCACACCGCAGCAGGAAGAAGCCTGAGCGACAGCCTTCTTCCTCTCGTTCTTCTGAGAACGTAAAACACGGAAAGCGTTGCTGAAGAAGGTAGCGTTAAGCACCGCCACAGCGACTCCCGCCAGAGACGGGAGCCGGACCATTGCTTAGAAGTGTGTGAGCGTCAGCCCATACATGACGCTGGCTATCACCAGCATGAAGCCCAGCATGGCAGACAGACGGCCTTTCTGGCGGCGTTTTTTCTCTGCAATTTCCTGCGAACTCAGAACGCTTGACGTGTTCATCAGTACACCCACCCCGTCAGAATATGGTCAGCCAGCAGCCCGCAGAACAGCAGGAACAGATAGGCCAGAGAAAAGCGGAACGACAGACGCGCCGCTTTATCGCCCTGCAGACTGATGCCGGTCGCGTCCTGCGGCTCCCGCAACACACGCACAGCACACGCCACAAACCCAAGCCCAAGGACCAGCGCCGTGCCCGTATACAGCCAGCCGCTCAGATGCAGGAAAGACGGTATGAGCGAGATAGCCAGCAGCACCAGTGTATAGACAAAAATGTTCCACCGCGTATGCCGCGCCCCTTTGACAACCGGCAGCATGGGGATGCCTGCCCGGCCATAATCCTTGCAGGCATACAGGGAGAGTGACCAGAAATGCGGCGGCGTCCAGAAAAATACAATCCCGAACATCACGACCGGCAGCACCGCCATATGGCCGGTTGCGGCTGCCCAGCCAATCATGGGCGGGAAGGCACCGGCAGCACCGCCTATCACGATATTCTGCGGCGTGGAGCGCTTGAGCCACATGGTGTAAATGACGGAATAAAAAAAGATCGAGAAGGCGAGGATACCGGCTGCCAGAGCGTTCGTCGCCATCCACATCAGACACACGGAAAGGCAGGATAGCCCGACCCCATAAGCCAGAGCCTCCTGTGGCGGAATACGCCCACCCGGGATAGGCCGCGTAATGGTCCGCTGCATTACGGCATCAATATCGCGATCATACCACATATTGATGGCCCCTGCGGCGCCAGACGCCAGACAGATGCACAGGATGGACACCGCCGCCACAAACGGATTGAGATGACCGGGCGCCATGATCATCCCGGCCGCGCCGGTAAACACCACAAGGGAAATCACGCGCGGCTTGAGCAGTTGCACCCAGTCTTTCGCTGTGGTGCCAACTCTGTCGGCCTTAAAACGGATACGTTCCGCTGGGGCGGCGCCGGCGATCGTCTCACTCATGACTGCACTGTTCCATCAGAAGAAGAAAGCATGGCTGACGGGGCAGAGGCACCAACATGATCGCTCTCCGCTTTGCGGTTCTGGACGAGGCTCATACCCATCGTCACCAGAAAGCAGAGGAGAGATGCCCCAAGCAGAGCGCCGCTCCAGATCTGCGTTGCGGCAGACAGAGGAGACAAGGACAGTCCGGTCGCGGCAGCCATCAGCACGAACTGCAAAATGGCTGGCAGACGCGGATACCAGTATCCGCCACTTTCACCCCGCCACAGATACAGCCCGCAGAACGTCGCATAAACAGCACCAACCTCAAGCGCAGAATGAAGGCCTTCACCCTGCATAAGCTGCGCAACCCAGCCCGTGGACACAATGGCCAGAAACCCAAGCCCCCACAGCATCGGGACGCGCAAGGACATGCGGCTGCGCCATGTTCCCGCCATCCACAAGGCGGCCAGAAGGACAGAGGCCAGCGTGGAAGCTGACAGCACAGCGTTTTCAGGTGACGTCAGCACACCCGGCTGCTGCACACTGGCAGCCAGCCCATGCTCGAAAACGCCCCGCACCCAGATAATGACAGAAGCGGATGCCGTCGTGGCCATAATGGCAACTACCGGCTTTTCAGAAAAGCGGCTGCCTCTTGCCCCTGCTTCAAACACGAGACCAAACCCGGCAAGCAATGTGACGAGTGTAACAGGCTCTGCAAAGCCATCCAGAAGCGGGAGAATATCCGCTGACGCCCCGGAAAGAAGCTGATGCGTCATGACTGCAGCCAGAACCGGCACCGTCAGCAATAGCGCCGCAGACGCCAGCATTTCGCCCCACACGAAGGGAGAAAATGCCTGTGCGTCTTCAAAATCGGCACGGCTGTCAAAAATGGTCGCGAGCACAACCATGACGGCGCAAAGCATCCCCGCGCTCCAGAGCAGCACAGGCAGAACCTGCACACCAAGAGCAACCGTCAGAATACCAGAGAGAGCAATCAGTCCAAGTCCTGCACAATTCAGCACAGGCAGAACCATCTCTGTCCGGCCGAGGGCTCTGGGCAGCCAGAGATTACTGAACCCACAAACGAGCGCCGGAAGAACAACAAACAGAAGCATCAGCGGGGCGTGAACATGTTCGAGAACAGGCCAGATACCATGATCAGGCATCACGCCGGACTGCCGCAGCACGGAAGCACCCCCACCAAGCAGTCCCGCTCCCGCGGCGACAAGCAGATACCCTGCTCCCACACCCGTACCCGATGCAGTCTGCTTCATCATGCTTTTTCTTCCCGTTCCGGCTTTGTGCCCGCTAGAGGCCATTTCCGTAACCTATACCTTACTCAGACCACAGCGCGTTTACGCTCTGCGGACTCTGTAAAACATGTATAATAACGGTTTTTATTCTGGCAGACGACCCGTTAAGTCCCGCGCCGCCGTCTGCTCTGCCTTGTGCAGAAAAGGCGGCAGGGGCGACGGGACGGGGTTTTTACGTCCGGTCGAGTGTTACAAGTGTAAAAAGACCAAGCGGCGGCACTGGCTGGATCTGTGCCCGTGCCAGATCATCCGGTGGCAGCAGGGATTCCATGGCAAAGTCAGGATGCCAACCCAGAGAGCGGGACGCCCGCGCCATTCCGCGCTCGACCGCGCCCCGTACACCGTTGGGTGCCAGAAAATGGTTTACAAAAAGAATGTGGCCGCCGGGGCGCACAACACGCTTGAGTTCGCTCAGCAGCTTGCGCGGATGCGGCACCACGGACGCCACAAACATGGCGACTGCAATATCAAAAGAGGCATCAGCAAAGCTGGTCTCTTCCGCATCCATTTCCAGCAGGGCTTCAACATTGGTCAGATGCTCTTTCTGCACGCGTTCCCGCGCACGGGCCAGCATGTCACCAGAGAGATCAATGCCCGTAATTTTTTTGTTCTGAGTATAGCAGGGCAAGGCAAGCCCCGTCCCCACGCCGACTTCCAGCACCTTTGTGCCCGGCAGCGCGTTGACAGCTTCAACCGCGCGTTTACGCCCCACGCCCGAAACACCGCCAAAAACGGTATCATAGACGGCGGCCCACCGACGGTAGGCAACTTTTACAGCCTCTGCATCCAGCGCCGAGCGTGAAGGAGGAGGCACCGGATCTTCACCCTGACCGGGCGGGCATTCGTGGAGAACGTCACTCATGCTCTCTCTCTGCCTGCTTGCTGTAATTTCTTCAAGAGCCACAACGCATCTTCCCTGTATTAAATACTGCCTGCCACAAAAGCGCCCTTGTCTTCAGCCCCATTGTGCCCTTACGGTCCGCTCTGAAAGAACGGGGTGAAAAGAAAACTGCCATGCTAAATCTGTTTATTGCCATCCTTTCACTGATCATCTGGTCATCGATTGCGATTTACTATTTTCGATCCCCGCTGATGCAGTGGTTTGACAATCGCTTTGGTAAAGACCCTGTCCTGCCGGACCCGGACGCAGAGGACGGCCCGACACACCAGACAGAACATTCTTCTGCTGCAGCGGGCGCCACTCCGGCCGACAAAGCCTCCTGACGTTCAGTCAGCCTTTCCTTTCAGTTTGGCTTCAATGCACTCCCAGATCAGTCCGGCACCGTTAATACCGTCAAACCGTTCCAGTTCCTGAAGTCCCGTCGGTGAGGTGACGTTGATTTCCGTCAGATACTCACCGATCACGTCGATCCCGACGAAAATCAGCCCATGTTCTTTCAGGAACGGCCCGATTGCAGCGCAGATTTCCTTATCACGCGCAGTCAGGTCAACTTTACGGGCAACACCGCCAACATGCATGTTAGACCGGTGATCCTCACCAGACGGCACCCGGTTAATGGCCCCGATCGGCGCCCCATCCACCAGAATAATCCGCTTATCCCCGGCTTTGACCGCAGGTTCGTAACGCTGGATCATCAGCGGCTCACGGGAGCGGGCAAAATGCATTTCCAGCAGTGCGTTCAGATTCTGATCATCTTCACGAATACGGAAAATCCCGCTGCCGCCATTCCCGAAGAGCGGTTTGACAATAATGTCGCGCCACTTCCGACGGAACGCGCGGATTTCCTCCACGTCCCATGTCACCAGTGTTGGCGGCATCAGGCCCGGGAAATGGGTCACCAGCAGTTTTTCCGGGGAATCCCGCACCCAGCGCGGGTCATTCACCACCAGCGCCTTATCGGGGCCAATCCCGTGCACATGGTCCAGCAGATGCGTGGCCGTAATATACGCCATGTCAAACGGCGGGTCCTGACGCATCAGCACCACATCCATTTCCCCCAGTGACCGACGGGTGACCGGGCCAAAGCTGGCATGATTGCCGCGCGCGCGCTGCACTGTCACTGGGCGGACGGCTGCACTCACCTGTGCTCTCGCCACTCCTCCGGCTCGGTCCCCCCTTCCCCCAGCGCCATGGAGCCGACTTCATACACAAACAGCGCATGCCCACGGGCCTGCGCTTCCAGCATCATGGCGAATGTGGAATCACCATCAATATTGATGTGCTCCAGAGGGTCCATCTGGACGGCCACATTCAGTGGAGAAGACATACGCCCCCGCTTTCCTTTTTTGTCACTCTTGTCACATCGTAATCCCGTTCCGCGCCCCTGTCCAAGCAGACACGGCATTCCTCCGGGCAGAGTGGCTTTTTCCCGTCTTTTTTCAGGGCAGCGTCACGGCATCACGCGCATGCCCTGTGGCATCACACCGCATCTGCACATGAAAAACCGAGTATGTATCAGCCACAACTCCGTGCCGCTGCCGGACCAGAGACGGCTCCTCCTCCAGCACGATAAAGTGAGTCGCATCCGGTTGATCATGCCGCCTGTAGCTGCGAATCAGATACCCCTCTCCACACGCAGCACGCGGCAGATCAAACAGCATCCAGCGCGGCTCAACCGCCATCACCGGACGACCCGGAGGTGCGTAAAATGAAAGCTCTGACGCCAGACCATATTCGTCGGCAACCAGCACAGAGGATGGGGGCGTGTGATCAGCGACTGTTCTGGCAAAGTCCTGCCAGCCGCCCATCTGCCGCAAGGTCATGTCAAAATGCGGGGAGAGTGTAACAGGCGAGAAAATAGCCTGCATGACAATCACCAGCACCAGCGCCATCCCAAACAGACTAGATGCCACGGCACCCCGCCAGACCGGCAGCACTGCCGCTACAGCCAGAGCGGGGTAGAGCACAACCGGCCAGTTTGCCTGCACACGCGCGCCAAACGCGTGCTGCACGAAGACAAGGGCCGGGATGGCAATCATCAGGAGCAGCAGACGGGAGAAGCTGTCTTTTTGCCGCCACAGCAGCCAGACGCCCCCCAGAAAAACAGGAACACGCCGGGAGAGGCCAGTCCCACTTGCCCGCCCAGCAACTCACCAAAATAAGTGAGCATTTTGGCCGGATGCCAGTCACTGGTGCGTCCTCCCTGCTTGAGAAAGCTCACCCAGCCATGCGCGGCATTCCACCTGATAACAGGCGCAGCACACAACAGAGCCACGCCCCCGCCAGCCAGGGCCAGACGGTTTTCAGCCATATGCGCCCGGCACGGGTTAGAAAAAGCCAGACAAGCACGCCACCAACCGGCAGCACGGCGGTATATTTACTTTCAAAACCAAGGCCAGTGGCCAGCCCGGCCAGTAACCAGCCAGTGCCCTGCCCGGCCAGACAGACGCGCCCAAGACTCCAGACCAGCAAAGCCATAAAAAACAGGAGTGGTGTATCCGGCGTCATGATCAGGGTGCCGACACCAAGAGCAACCGTGCCGTTCAGCAGCAGGCCGGTTCGCACCATACCAGCATCCGGAGTGAGGGACGCCTCTTCTCCCCCCATCCGGGCACGGGCCGTCAGCCAGTCACGCGCAGTCAGAGCAAGAAACACCGTCCCGGCCAGTGCAGAGACAGGCCCCATGGCCCGCACACCCAGAGCGGTATCCCCGAACAACGCCAGTCCGGCCCGGATCCAGAACGCCACCAGAGGTGGATGATCAAGATACCCGGCGGCTGGTGCGAGCGCCCAGATCCGGTAGTATGCTTCATCCGGGGTCAGCGGTACCCATGCTGCCATCATCAGACGGCAGAACGTCAAAACGCCTAACGCGATGCCCCATGCCCATATCCCGCCCCATATCCCGGTAATACGTGGCATACGCGGGATCACGGCCGCCAGATGATGGTGGAGGACATCGCGTAATTCCAGACCACCGCAATCAGAGCACCGGCAACACTTGCCTCGTTAAAGGCGCGGCTCTGGTTATACACCATGTCTGCCACGCCAACATTGGCCAGCGCCCCAACGGAGCAGACAACCATAAAGAGCAGCAGCCCCCACACGCAACGCACACCACGCAGGCGTCTGTCCCGGTAAGTGAAATTATTATCAAGCTGGAAATTCACGATCATCGCCACGACCGTGCCGATCCCCTGCGCCAGAGGAAAGTCCGCCCCCAGCGCGCGGGCACACTGCATAACCAGCAGGTTGGTCCCGATCCCAACCACCCCGACCAGCGCAAAGGCCACAAACCGCAAAGGCAGCCAGCCACGGCACAGCTTGTCCAGCAGGAGTGCCACAAATTGCAGCATGACCAGCGCGTCCAGCTTGCTTTCACCCGCGACACGCGCCCGGAAACCGCAGGCGATTTCCTGCACCTGCAAAGGTTGTGGAGACGACAGCAACAGATCAACCAGAATTTTAAAGCCGGTGCCGGACAGATGCGGGGCAATCCGGGCAAACGTATCCTGCCGCAGGGCGAAGAACCCGCTCATCGGGTCTCCCAGCCGCACGGGCAGCAGCATCTGCGCGAGTTTAATCCCACCGTCAGACAAGGTGTGCCGCCAGGCGTTGGCCAGACCGGAATTATCACCGCCCTCCACATGGCGGCTGCCCACGGCAATATCGCAGGCCCCGCTTTGCACAGCATCTATCAGCGCGCCAAGGCGGCTTTCATCGTGCTGCATGTCACCATCCATCACGGCGACAATCTGTGCGGAGGAGGATAAAGCCCCTTCAATCACCGCAGAAGACAGGCCCCGGCGGCCAATGCGGCACAGGCCCCGTACGCGGGAGTCTGTCCGCGCTATGGCGTGAACAGCAGCCGTGGTGCCGTCTGGCGAGTTATCATCCACAAAAATGGCTTCCCACCGGCGTCCATCCAGCGCACGCGCCAGCGCGGCCACAAGAGGACCGACGTTACCGACCTCGTTATAGCACGGCACAATGATGCTGATATCTGGCCCGGCCCGCACGTCCGGCGCTTTTTCCGCAGCAGCCGCTATCACGCGGCACCGCCCTCACCCGGAAAAATCGGAACGCCGGTCCGGTCCAGACTTGTGCGGATGGTTTGCAGCGTCTGCACACGAATAACGTGCGGGCCTTCTGTCAGACGGCGGGTGAGCGAGTTTTCATGCGCGGCATCCCGGGCAATCAGGCGCACCAGAAAGTCTCCGCCGCCACGAATCATGTGACATTCCCGCACCTCCGGCCAGCGGGACAGTTCGTCCTCAAAAGCAGACAGCACTGTCTCTTTCTGGCTATCAAGGCCAATCAGCGCAAAGAAGGTAATCGGCCACCCCAGCGCCCCGGCATCCGGGTCCGCATGGTAGCCACGGATCACCCCCAGCTCTTCCAGCCGCCGCACGCGCCGCAGGCAGGGCGGAGCTGAAATTCCGACACGGCGGGCCAGCTCGACGTTGGTCATGCGCCCGTCTTCCTGAAGCTCCGCCACAATACGAAGGTCAACAGCGTCCAGTTCCGTCACCTTGCCTGATCCATTTCTCGCCGCAGCCTTTTTCCAGATACTCTGGGGCGTATATGCCATGCACACGCACAGGCCGCAAACGGGTTCCGCTCTTGCTCTCCCTGCACACACCCGCCATATCGCAAGGCATGTAAAGTGCGTTCTGGCGCACCATGACTCTCAGCATGCAAAGGTCAGCCCTCCCATGACAGAAACCATCACTACCGATCTGCTTGTTATTGGCGCAGGCCCCGCAGGCTACACCGCCGCCATTTATGCCGCACGCGCCAACCTCGCTCCTGTTCTGGTGGCCGGACTTCAGCCGGGCGGGCAGTTGACCATTACGACAGACGTGGAAAATTATCCGGCTTTGCCGAGGCTGTGCAGGGCCCCTGGCTGATGGACCAGATGGCGCAGCAGGCCCAGAATGTCGGCACACGGATTGAATATGACATCATTACCTCCGTCGATTTCAAATCCGGTTCTCCGTTCCGCCTGAAAGGCGATTCCGGCACGGAGTATGTTGCAAAGGCCGTTATCATCGCCACAGGTGCGCAGGCCCGATGGCTTGGCTTGCCGAGTGAGAAAACCTTGCAGGGTGCTGGTGTTTCCGCCTGCGCCACCTGTGATGGCTTCTTTTACCGCGGCAAAAACGTGGTGGTAGTGGGCGGTGGCAACACCGCTGTGGAAGAGGCGCTGTATCTGACCCACCACGCAGCGCACGTCACGCTGGTGCACCGGCGGGACACGCTGCGCGCAGAAAAAATCCTGCAGGACCGTTTTTTCAAAAACCCGAAAACCTCCATCCTGTGGAACACAACCGTAGAAGACATTCTGGCCAGCGGCACACCGCCGACTGTCAGCGCCATTCGTGTTAAAAACACGCAGGACGGAACAACGCAGGACGTGCCCGCGGACGGAATTTTCATCGCGATCGGCCACTCCCCCACCACCGATATCTTCAAGGGACAAGTCGTTCTGGATGCGGAAGGGTATATTGAGACCACACCCGGCACCACCCGCACCTCCATCCCCGGCGTTTTTGCCGCAGGCGATGTGCAGGATAAAATTTACCGTCAAGCCGTAACCGCCGCCGGGACCGGCTGCATGGCCGCTCTGGATGCGGAACGGTATCTGGCGGAACTGGGAGCCGAATAACAGGTCATCCCTTGACCAGTCCGGGCAATTACTGCACGTAATGAAATTCGAAGCATGATAATTATGCTCTTATAACTTCATTCAATTTGCAGGAGGCGTGCGTGGACTGGGACAAACTCCGGGTATTCCATGCTGTGGCGGAAGCCGGTTCCTTTACCCACGCGGGAGATGTGCTTAACCTAAGCCAGTCTGCTGTTTCACGGCAGATTTCCGCGCTGGAGGACGTCCTTCAGGTTCCTCTTTTTCATCGCCACGCCCGAGGACTGATCCTCACTGAACAGGGCGAGACGCTGCACAAGACGGTGCGTGAGGTCTTTTCAAAACTTGAAATGACCCAGACGCTTTTAACCGAAAGTAAGGAAAAAGCCGCAGGACGTCTGCGGGTTACGACAACCACAGGCTTTGGCAACTGCTGGCTTATGCCACGGCTGCACAAGTTTATGGCTGCCAATCCAGACATTGATATCTGCCTTATTATGGAAGACAGCGATCTTGATCTGGGCATGAGAGAAGCTGACGTGGCGGTGCGGATGCACGCCCCCCGCCAGCCTGACCTCATTCAGCGGCATCTGGCAGATTTTCACCTGCCGATTTTTGCTGCGCCGCTCTATATCGAAAAATACGGGATGCCGAGAAGCATTGACGAAATCTCTGCGCATCAGCTCGTGTTATTCGGAGAGCATCATCCTCCGGTTGCCCATATCAACTGGCTGGCTGAAAGCGTCAAACACACTCCCACAAAGCAGAATGCCCGTCTGGAAGTGAATAGTATGGCAGCGATGGCGTCCGCTATTGCCGCTGGGCTTGGCATCGGGTCCATCCCGACATATGCCGCTGCGCAGTTCCCTGATCTTATTCAGATTCTGCCCGACATCACAACCCCGACCGTGGATGCCTATTTTGTCTACCCGGAAGAGCTGCGCAGTTCCAAACGCGTTGCCGTTTTCCGGGATTTCCTGATGAGCGAACTCGGTATTCGCTAAAATCAGGCTCCTCAGACTCGGTTGCCTGCCTGTCCGGAAAAACGAGTCGGGCGGATAACATAAAAAGCTCCCCTTTTCGGGAGCTTTTTTTATGTCTTTATTCTTATTTATTTATCAATTTCTATTATAACTGTCTTCCAGCCTTATAATATCGTCTTCCCCTAAATAAGCACCTGACTGAACCTCAATAAGCGTGAGTGGTATTTTGCCGGGGTTTTCCAGCCGATGCACACAGCCCTGCGGCAGGTAGACACTCTCGTCCTCCCGCACCAGAATTTCCTCATCGCCTTTTGTGACCAGTGCCACGCCACCCACAACAACCCAGTGTTCCGCCCGGTGAAAATGCTTCTGCAAAGACAGCTTCCCGCCCGGATTGACCACAATCCGCTTCACCTGAAACCGCTCGTTCCGGATCAGCCCTTCATAAAACCCCCATGGGCGATAATTCTTCTGGTGCTCAGACGCTTCACCCCGACCATCCGTCTTCAGCCGATCGACAAGTTTTTTAACGTCCTGCGCACGGTCTTTATGCGTGACCAGCACCGCGTCAGCGGTCACCACAACCACAACATCATCCACACCCGTCACTGCCGTCAGCGGGCCTTCGGAGCGGATGTAACAGCCATGCGCATCTTCTGTCAGAACATCCCCCAGCAGTACGTTGCCGTCTGGTGTTTTGGGGCTGATGTCCCATAACGCATCCCAGCTCCCAACATCCGACCAGCCAGATCAGCCGGGATGACAGCGGAAACCTGAGTTTTTTCAGCAATGGCATAATCGATGGAAATATCCGGAGCCTGAGCAAAGGCCGCTTTATCCAGCCGGATAAAATCTAGATCCGTTTTCCGCTTCTCAAACGCCGCAGTCACACTCTCCACAACCTGCGGAGCATAGCAGCGCATTTCATCAAGCAGCACATCAGCCCGGAAAACAAACATGCCCGAATTCCAGAAATAATTGCCATCTTTCAAAAACTCTTCCGCAACCGCCTGCGCGGGTTTTTCACGGAAAGATTTGATGGCAAAAACTCCGTCCACGCCGGGTAGCGGGGCACCTTTTTCAATATAACCGTATCCGGTTTCAGGCCGGGTAGGCGCCATCCCGAACGTCACGACACGGCCAGCCTCCGCGGCCTGCACAGCTTTTGTCATGGCCTGTGTCAGGGCTTCGGACTTCTTGATATCCGCATCCGCGGCCATCATCCACAACACAGCATCCGGATGCGTCTGCGTGACAAGGAGAGCCGCTGCGGTAATAGCCGGTGCGGAATTGCGGCCAACCGGCTCCAGCATAATGCTGGCATCCTCTACCAGAACTTCCCGCAACTGCTCTGCAATCAGGAAACGATGTTCTTCATTACACACAATCACGGGCGGCGCGAAACCGGCTGCCTGACCCCGTAAAACTGTTTCCTGCAGCATGCTGCGCTCACTCACCAGCGACCAGAGCTGTTTGGGAAAGCTGGCCCGTGACATTGGCCACAACCGGCTTCCCGTTCCGCCAGACAGCACAACAGGCACAATCAGTTTACTGCCAGCGCGACAAGAGGCCATTTCCAACAGTCCTTATTTCCGGGATCTTACAAATATTAAAGGGGTCTCGCAGCCAATCCACGTCTATTGAAAGGACTGCCTGCACGCAGCAAGAGCGTTTTGGTAGTAGGCTGAACCGTAAAGTCAATTATGCCATTTGCAAATACCTGAGCCTTGAAAACAAACGCCAGCTATTACCCGCCCCATGCCTGAAGACAAGCCAAAGCAGACAAATCAATCATAAAACAGATTACCAAATATTTATTTTACTTGCATACATCCCCATTCTTCACTCTCTTCAAGGACTGTTTTTCATTCTATATTCAATTTTATTCAATCACATTGTTATATTCTCTATTCACAAACAAGAATTGGAATAGTATGGGTGAGTCATTCAGCCCCACAAATAAGCGGAATTGTTATGACAGAGAACCAGAGCTATCCCAATATTCTTGATCTGGCGGCAGAAATCGTTTCTGCGCATGTTTCCAACAACCAGACCGACCCGGCCCTGCTCCCCGCCCTGATCCGCGATGTGTATCAGGCTCTGAAAACGGCTGACCAGCCACAGAATGAACCCGAAAAGCTTCAGCCTGCCGTGCCGGTCAAACGCTCTGTCTTCCCGGATTACATTGTCTGTCTGGAAGACGGCAAGAAACTGAAAATGCTCAAGCGCCACCTTCAGAGCGCCTATGGCATTACGCCGGAACAGTATCGTGAGCGCTGGGGCCTGCCGGCTGACTACCCCATGGTTGCTCCGAACTACGCGGAACGTCGCTCCACTCTGGCCCGTGAAATTGGTCTGGGCCGCAAGATTCATGCAACACCGGAAGGTGAAGAAGGGGCCACACGCGGCCGCCGCAGCAAAAAAGCGACAGCCTGATCTTTAAAGTCTGACAGTATTCCTCTGGTTCGTACTGTCAGACTATTTATGTATTGACGGATCATACCGGCTTAGTGAATTTTGGAGTGCGCACCAGCTTTAGGGCCGGTTGCGCACTTTTTTAATATGGCGTCCTTTTTTGTTACGCAGATCCGCTGGCGCCCTGTTCGTCCGGCAGGCTGACTGTCCAGAATGTGGAAGGTGGACCATGACTAAGTCCGAACTTATTGCTGCTCTTATGCAGAAACATCCGCATCTTCAGCTCAAAGACATCAACCTGATCGTCAATACTGTCTTCGATTCCATTTCTACGAGTCTGGCAGACAATAATCGGGTGGAATTACGGGGCTTCGGGGCATTTTCCATTAAAGAGCGCGACCCGCGCATTGGCCGTAACCCGAAAACAGGTGAGCAGGTTCAGGTTTCTAAAAAATACATCCCGTTCTTTAAAACGGGGAAAGATCTGCACGCCCGTATCAATAAAGCGCGCAAAGCCTGACCTGAACAGCCCAGTCTGACTGACTTCTTGCCATAAGCGCCTGAGCTCTCAGGGCAGGCTATCCATAAATGTTTTGACGCACCTCAGATCTTCTACAAAACGCGCATATTCCCGCTCCTTATCCGCCTCACTGGGCAGACGCAGCAGATAGGACGGATGGACGGTCACCAGTCCCTGACTGCCGTCACTCAACGGGAAAATACGGGACCGCTCACGAGAAATCGTCACCGGTCGATGCAGCAAGCTTTGTGCCGCGGTAACACCCATCATGACAATCAAGGCTGGCCTGACCAGCCGTCGCTCCGCATCCAGCCACATCTGGCAGGCCTGCACGTTGTCCTGCTCCGGCTTCTGGTGCAGCCGCCGGCCATTGCGCCATGTAAAACGAAAATGCTTGACCGCATTGGTAACGTAAACCGTGCTCCGGCTTAACCCGGCCGCCTCCAGCGCGCGCTCCAGCACCTGCCCGGCAGGCCCCACGAACGGTCGCCCCGCCAGATCCTCCTGATCCCCCGGCTGCTCGCCCACCAGCATCACACGCGCTGAGGAGGCTCCCTCTCCAAAAACAGTGCGGGAGGCCGGACGCCAGAGCGCACAGGCCCGGCAATCCATGGCTTCCGCGCCCAGCCTCTCCAGTGACGCTGTCTGTTCAACCTCTGCCCTGTCCGGGGCCAGAACCGTACGGGGCCAGTCCTGCCACAGACCGTGGCCGGCCTGCTGCCATCCGCCCGGCGGTTCAGAAGTCGTGTCGGCAGCAGATGCACCGAACCAGAGCGTCTTACCGTCCCACTTCATGCTGCGATACGGGGTGCGGATCTCCCACGGGTGGGCGTACCGCGCCATGCAATACGCGGCGTTCCCTTCCACCACATACGCAGCAGGCGTCGTCTTCCAGACGGTCCGGGCGGAGTCTGCAAATATCTGCGCAAATTCAAGCCGGAAACGCCTGGTTTCCGCTTTAACGGCCTCCACAAGCTGAATAACTCTGCACACGTCCGGATCATCCAAAGCGGTTGCCAGATCCAGATTTTCCTGCGCTACGCGGAACACCAGACGATAAAGTAAGTCAAACCTCTCAGCCTGTGCGCACTGAAGCCCCAGAAGAATCCATTCCACAAGCCTGCGCGGCAGGTGCAGAACAGCCTGAGAGCCTGCCTGTGCAGACGCAGAGGCCTGAAAAACCTGCGGCATATCTTCAGAAGACTGGGCAACACGCCAGGACAGTGCCTCCGGCGGCACACCGGCCAGAGCATAGTGCCGCGCCGCCTGCCGCCATGTTTGCAGATCAACCTGATGCGCCAGAACAATCTCTGTCATGGTTCTTTCGTCCCGTCTTTCAGCTCCGGCGTTTTTGCAGACGGCGCTGCACACGCGCCAGAATATCCGCCCCATTCATGATGCCCGACAGATGCAGGAACACACCGTACAGAACAGCCCCCAGCCCCACCATGCCACTCAGCCAGAGACCACGCAGAATCAGCCCGGCAGGAAACACCAGAACAGCCTGAACCCCGACCAGCACCAGCCCCATGAGACCAGCCGCGCAGGCCGTCTTGACCATTCTGATCTGCTCCATTCCGGAAACCCGCAACGCCTCACGACGCATGAGTAGAAGTGCCAGACACGCCACATTGACACACGCCGCCAGACTGCTGGCCAGCGGTGGCCCCATATGGGCCAGAGGCTTCATGAAAAGCAGATTAAGGAGAAAATTCAGCACCAGAATACCAATGCCGACATACACTGGCGTACGGGTATCGCCCCGGGCAAAGAAAGCGGGGGAAAAGACTTTTACCAGCACAAATGCCGGAAGGCCGATCGCATAGGCCCGCAAAGCCTGCGCTGACAGAAGCGCATCACGCTCGGTAAAAGACCCGTGGCCAAACAGGACAATCATGATCGGCCCCGCCAGCACCAGTAATCCGGCCACCGCAGGCAGCGTGAGAAGCAGAACGTAACTCATGGCCCGGTTCTGGGCGGAATGTGCGGCATCATGCTCACCGGCGGCCAGATGGCGCGTCAGCACTGGCAGCAGGGTTGTCCCCGCTGCGGCACCCAGCACACCCAGAGGCAACTGGTTGATCCGGTCCGCAAAATACATCAGCGAAACACTGCCCGAAGGAAGGAGCGTGCCGATGATTGTATCTACGGTGAGGTTAATCTGCCCAACCCCGCTCCCCACCAGTCCCGGCACCATGCGGCGCACAAGCAGACGGATGCGGGGCGTCAGAGCAGGCCGCAGCGGCATCAGCCCGAAATTTGCACGATGCGCTGCCCACAGCAGCAGCCCAAGCTGCACCACGCCAGAGGCCGTCACCCCCCATGCTGCGGCATAGGCCACATTCGGCAAAAAGGACGAGGCAAACAGGATGGCGGCAATCCCGACCACATTAAAGGCCAGATACGCAGCCGCGGCGATGCCAAAGCGATGCAGCCCGTTGAGCACACCGGCAACCAGAGCCGCCGCGCAGATCAGCACCAGATACGGAAAGGTAATCCGGCTGAGGCTGACGGCCAGCGCATACCGCTCACCCGCCTGCGAAAAGCCGGGGGCAATCAGCCGCAAGACCTGCGGCATGAAAATCTCTCCCACCACACACAGAAAGAGCAGCCAGACCAGCATGACGCCCAGAGCGCGGCGCGCAAACGTCCGGGCTTCATCCTCCCCTTCCTTCGTCAGGACGGACGAAAACAGCGGGACGAAGGCGGCATTGAAGGCTCCCTCGCCAAACAGCCGCCGAAACATGTTCGGCAACCGGAACGCCACCTGATAGGCGTCCTGCAACGCGCCCGCACCCATAAAGGCTGCCAGAAGCTGATCCCGCACCAGACCAAGGATACGGCTGAGCATGGTCCAGCCGCCAACAGTAAGAAAATTTTTGAGCATGACAGAGTGCTTATACCGGCAGCGCTCCCTCCAGAGATAGGGGGATAAGACTGCAATCCTTAAAATAAAACGGCCCTGTGCAGCACCCGTGCCGCTCTATATTTTGCTCGACCGAAAGCGTGCGAACGCGCAAACTTGTCAGAAATGATATGTTTACTGGGTAATAGGAGAAACGCCCCATATGCCAGACACGACAAGCCAGCCCACAGTCTCCGGGCACCCACGCTGTATTCTGGTCAAGCCGAGCCAACGCTCCAGGAAGGGACAGGAAACAGCGCGGAACGTTCTGGCAATTTTCATCTTTGCTGTCGCCCTCTACACCATCCACGGGTTTTTACCCGCTCTAGTCTGGGGGGGCGTGTTCGCCATCGCAACATGGCCGCTTTACACGCGCGCTCAGGCCGCGTGGCCTAAAGCCGCCAATGGCTCGGCCCTGCCGTTTCTCTTTACCGCAGCCATGGCCCTTATTTTTGTCATCCCGCTCATGCTCATCACGCTGGAAGCCGTGGGAGAAGCTCAGAGCGCCCTGAGCTGGCTGGAAGACGCCCGGAAAAACGGTGTGCCAGTGCCTGATGCACTCAACCGCCTGCCCTTCGGCAGCCAGACGCTTATCAACTGGTGGCAGGCACACCTGTCCAACCCGGAAGATGTCTCAAGCCTGACGGGCGCGCTGGACAGCAAAGGGATGGCTATTACCAAAGCCCTCGGTTCCCAGATTGCGCATAGAGGCACGCTTTTCTGCTTTTCAATCGTGACCCTGTTTTTTCTTTATAAAAATGGCACCTCTGTTATCCGCCAGTGCCGCATTGCGTCCCGCCGTGCTTTTGGAAAGCGCGGTGAAACAATTGCCCGCCAGATTGTCGCCTCTGTTCACGGGACTGTGCTGGGGCTGGTGCTGGTTGGTATTGGAGAAGGCGTGCTGATGGGGATTGTCTACACTCTTGCCGGTGCGCCCCACCCTGCCCTGTTTGGTGTCATTACAGCGGTCGCCGCCATGATCCCCTTCTGCGCCATGATTGCCGTCAGCCTTGTTTCTCTGCTGATCCTTGCAAAAGCGGCCTCTCTGGCTGGCATTGTGACGTTTTGTATTGGTGCGGTAGTCATTTTCGTCGCCGACCATTTTATCCGCCCGGTGCTTATTGGGGGCAGCACGCAGCTCCCCTTCCTGTGGGTGCTGCTGGGTATTCTGGGAGGTGCGGAAACATGGGGCCTGCTGGGCCTGTTTGTCGGGCCTGCGGCAATGGCGGCACTCAATCTGCTCTGGCGCCGCTGGACGTCAGGTAATAACGCCATAAAAGCCTGAACAGCAAAAAGGGTGTTCATGTTCTGAACACCCGTCAAACTGCTCTGAAATTTTCAGAAGACCAACTGGACAAATATCGGGCAGGCGGGATTCGAACCCACGACCCCCAGTCCCCCAGACTGATGCGCTACCAGACTGCGCTACTGCCCGTCCATTTGGTGAAAGGGTGTTTAGCAGGCCCCTTCACGCCGCACAAGCCACCTTGCGGATTTTTTCACGCCGTAATGCGGGCCCGAAACGCTTCCAGTTCTACAAGAATATCCGCAAGATCATTTCTCAGGCGTACATTCCGCATTTCCAGCCGACGAACAACCTCGGCAGACCCGGTTTCCGGTGCAGGTGCAGGTGCAGGTGCAGGTGCAGGTGCAGCCTCAACAGCATTATCCTGCGAGAAAGCAACCTCATCCGGCTGATCCAGCACAATTTGCGTTTCCTGTTGAGGAGCGGCGGAGTGATGAAGCTGACCGATGGCACCTTCTACGCCGCCGACATCAGCATCAGCATCAGCATCAGCATCAGCATCAGCATCAGCATCAGCATCAGCATCAGCATCAGCATCAGCATCAGCAGGCTGCTCTTTTAAAACATCCGCAGAAGCAAAATTTTCAACGACGGTCGTATTTTCTGCCGACTCTGCCGCAGATGATGCATCCTCCTGCGCACCCTCGGATGTTGGGGCTGCTGGTTCGTGAGGGATCACGTCAGCGACAGTCTCCGTCACAACAGGATTTTGTGGTGCAGCGTCAGTTTCCACCGCGCCTTCACGCAACAGGCGCTGCACACCTTTTACCGTGTAGCCCTTAGCATAAAGAAGATCGGAAATATGGCGCAGGAGGTCCACATCCGCCGGACGATAATAGCGCCGGCCACCACCGCGCTTCAGCGGGCGAACCTGCTCAAACCGTGTTTCCCAAAATCGCAGAACATGCTGCGGCACATGGAGTTCATCTGCGACTTCGCTAATGGTGCGGAACGCGAGCGGACCTTTTTCCGTGCGGGTCTGCACACCATTTTCATCATCCGGCAGGCCGGAAGAGTCGATTATGGAGGGAAGCTGGTCGGTGTCACTCATCGTCATATGCCTCGCCACCCTCAAGCGGCTCGTGGTTAATAGCCGCACGCAGCAACTGACTCGGGCGGAAAACCAGAACGGAACGCGGAAGAATCGGCACTTCCTCTCCCGTTTTTGGATTACGTCCGCAGCGCTGGCCTTTTTGCCTTACGGAAAAAGTACCAAAACCGCTGATCTTGACGCTTTCGCCGCGCTCCAGCGCAAGCATGACCGTTTCCAGAATATCTTCCAGCAGGACAGCCGATTCCTTACGGGACAGCCCAACCTGCTGATAGATCTGTTCGACCAGAGAGGCACGCGTGACAGTTTCCATACTGACGAAAGTAACACGTTGGACGACCTCGTCAATTCTCTCGTGAGGTCGCCCACTATCCTGCGGTCAGAATTCTGAAAATACCGTCAGAGACGGGCGAGTGCTGAACCCCAGGTCAGGCCGCCACCCAGCGCTTCCATCAGCACCAGATCGCCCTTCTGGATACGGCCATCGCGCACGGCTTCATCCAGAGCCAGCGGGATGGAAGCTGCTGAAGTATTGGCGTGCCGGTCAACCGTGATCACCACCTGCTCGGCAGGCAGGCTCAGTTTTTTCGCCACACCTTCAATAATGCGGATGTTGGCTGATGCGGCACCAGCCAGTTGACGTCTGAATAATCCAGACCTTCGGCTTTCAGAGCCTCATCGACTGAAGAAGAAAGCTTGGCAACGGCATGCCGGAACACATCACGCCCGCTCATTTTCAGGTAACCGCTTTTATCCCGGCGGCCTACTGCGCCATCAACATACAGCAGGTCTCCCGCTGTGCCGTCGGAATGCAGGTGGGTGGAGAGCAGCCCTTTATCGCCCGGCGCATCGGAGCCAGAGAGCACAACGGCCCCGGCTCCATCCCCGAACAGCACGCAGGTGCCACGGTCGGACCAGTCTACAATACGGGAATAGACCTCACTGCCGATCACCAGAATATTCCGTGCCTGTCCGGCCCGGATAAACGCATCAGCAGTGGAAAGACCATACACAAACCCGGAACAGGCTGCGGCCAGATCGAATCCAAAGCCCTGCGTCATCCCCAGTTCGGCCTGAATCCGCACGCTGTCGCCGGGAAAGCCTGATCGGGGGTGGATGTCGCGACAATCACGGCATCAATATCGTCAGCACTCAGACCGGCATAATCCAGTGCCCGGCGCGCTGCGGCAGCGCCCATGCTGGTCGCCGTATCGTGCTCACCCGCAATGTGGCGCTGGGTGATGCCGGTACGGGTTTTTATCCATTCATCGGAGGTTTCAAGCCGGACTGCCAGTTCATCGTTAGACACGACCCGATCCGGCAGGAACCCGCCAAACCCTACCAGAAGCGAACGTCTCGCCATTACCGTTCTTTCATTGCCAGACACCAGCACTCAGGACTGCCTGACATTCAGGCCCTGAACCCGTATCTGATCAGGAAGCCGTCGTCTCAGGCTCACGCTCAAGCGAGGCCTGCTGACGGGAAAGAAGCGCCCCCATATGGGTCAGGCGCTCACGAATACCATCATTAAATCCATGCGTGACCATATCCATGGCCACATCCACAGCCGCAGCAAATCCCTCGGCGTCTGTGCCGCCATGAGATTTCACCACAACGCCGTTCAGGCCGACAAAAACCGCACCGTTATAGCGGCGTGGGTCAAGCCATTCCTTCATGCGCTCAAGGCCGGGCCGGACAAGCAGATAGCCAATTTTGGAAATAATGCCGCGATTGAAAACCTGCCGCAGCAGGGAGGACGCCATTTTCAGCGCACCTTCCCCGGTCTTGAGGGCCACGTTCCCGGTAAAACCGTCCGTCACCACCACGTCGGTCGTGCCCGCCGTAATGTCGTGACCTTCAATAAAACCGTGGAACTGGGCCGCAAGCGGGCTTTCACGCAGCGCTTCGGACGCAACACGCAGCTTCTCATCACCTTTCAGCTCTTCCGAGCCGATGTTGAGAAGCCCGATGCTGGGTGCGGGCAGACCGAGCACAGCCTTGGCAAAGGCCTCGCCCATCACGGCAAATTCAACCAGATTGCGCCAGTCGCACGCCACGTTGGCCCCAAGGTCCAGCATGACCACATCACCCTTGATTGTCGGGCTGATGGCGGCCATGGCGGGCCGGGAAATGCCGGGCATGGTCTTAACGACGATTTTTGCCAGAGCAAGCATGGCGCCGCTGTTACCGGCAGAGACCACGCCTCTGGCGCGGCCACTTGCAACAGCATCCATCCCCAGACGCATGGAGGACCGACGCACCCGCAGGGCGGCGGTGGGCTTCATGTCCATAGGGATGGCGGCATCTGTATGCCAGATGGTGCAGATTGCTTCCGCTTTGGGATATTTCGCCAGAAGCGGACGCAGACGGGATTCATCACCCGTCAGAAGCACGCGCATCCCGGGATGGCGATCAGCTGCGATGGCAAGCCCGGCAACGACCACGTCGGGAGCTCCGTCCCCCCCCATTCCATCAACAGCAAGGCTGAAAACCTCACTCTGTTCAGCGGGGGAATTCTCGGAAATCTCTCTATCGCTCATGCCTGCTTCTCTGCCATGCCGCAGATGCCTTACTCCCGTAACAACACATTACCTTGTGGCAATGTGAGCCATCTGCCCTCAGGCGCGAACAGCGACTTTCAGTGCCTTGCCAGCCGCAATCACTTCACGACCGTCATAATGGCCGCAGTGGCTGCAGATGTTGTGCGGGCGCTTCAGCTCACCACAGTTGGAGCATTCAGCATGAGCCTCCACACGCAGAGCCTGATGGCTGCGACGCATGCCACGACGTGAAGGCGAAGTTTTTCTTTTGGGTACAGCCATGGGACCGAGCCCCTCCAAACAGATCAAAGACTACCGGCACCGTGGACAATCCACACCACCGAAAGACAAAACAGGTTAATCACCAGATTGAGGGCGGCCTCTAGCAGAGAGCCGCCTCTTTCGCAAGCAAGAGCGCAATAAAACCTATCGCAGCACGTCAGCTATCTTTGCGGCGCAACCGTGCGAGATCGGCAAACGGATTCACTTTTTGCGCCGCAGCTTCCTGCGCGCCAAGCTTTTCCGCCTCTTCCTCACTTATGACAAGCCCTTCGGGCAGACTGGCGTCCGGAGCATGGGGATACGGCTCAAGATCCAGTGCAAACTGCTCAACCGCAGCTTCCCCAAGGTCAATCGATTCCCCTTCATAGGGAATCTCGTCCAGAGCTTCCAGATCGGGTGCCGCACTTTCTTCAAAATGCTCCTCAGGCACAAACTGCACCGCAAAGGAGCCTGCCAGCATATCCTCAAATGGCTCCAGTGTGCGCACACATGTCTGCTTAAAACGGACCGCCAGTGCCCCGTGGGCAGACACAAGATCTCGCCGCCCCAGAGTAAGCGTATATTTGCAGCGGAACATGCTGATTTCAGGCAAACCCAGACGTCTGGCAATCTGCGCGCACTCGGCGGGCGTAGCCTCGACCGTAAGATCCAGCCCGGATGCGCCGATTCGACGCACGGCAACGGGGCGGGAAAATTCCGGCTTATGCGACATGGAAACCTCCTGAAACTCTGGCTTCTGGAAAAACAGACCGGCCTCCTGCTGCGGATTTACAGGAGCACCTTTCTGCAGGCCTAACATAAAGCGCCCCAAGCGCAATGATCAGCCTGAAAACCCGCCCTCTGCACAATTCAGGAATTGACGCACAGAGCCCGTTGGGGCATCCGACAGAGTAGGTCTTTCTCAGAGTGACCGCATAGATTTGGGGACGCCTTACCGCATGACACCGCACCGCAAGAAAAGTATGACGCGCTTCGGCACCGCCTGTGGGGCGCTGGCGGCTGCGTTCGTCATTTCCGGCTGCTCCGTGTTTGCACCCACTCCCGTGCCGCGCGGCTCCCTTATCGAGGCGGATGATTATAATCAGCTCACACCGGTTCCAGCACCCGTGCGGATGCGGTCGATCTGCTCGGCTCCCCCACCACCAAGGGCGCCTTTGACGATAATACCTGGATTTACATTTCCATGACGACCTACATGCGGCCGCTGGATTTCCCCGGTATTGATAAGCAGCAGGTCGTTGTTCTGAAGTTTGACGGCGCAGGCACCCTGCAAAGCCTGCGGACCCTGAACCGTAAAGACAGCCGCTCTGTGGCCATGATCAGCAAGGTCACACCGACACCGGGCACCAGCATCAACATTCTCCAGCAGATTCTGGGCAATGTGGGCCGCTACAACCCGATGCAGAACATGATGAATTCCAGCGGTAGCGGCACGGGCATGATGGGCGGCAATAGCGGCCCGGGCCACTTCGGTGCGGGAAATACGCTCTAAACCGCTTTTTTTGCTGAACTCTATTCCTACAGCTTCAGACCTCCTGCCCTAGGGCAGGATCAGTTTGACGCGCACCCCTCCGGCGGGCGAGGCTTCCAGTTCCATATCGCCCCCGTGGGCCCGCACGATATCGCGTGAAATTGTCAGACCCAGACCGGTGCCACCTCCACGGCCACTTTCAAAAGCCCGAAAGACGGACTCACGCCGCTCTGGGCTGATGCCCGGCCCGTCATCATCCACCAGAATACAGGCCCCCTCCTGCATCGCGTAGGCGGTGACCGCTATTGCTCCCCCATGCCTGCGGGCATTATCCAGCAGATTGGTCAGAGCGCGCTTCATGGCGTCCGGCCGCATATGGACATACAGACCGGGCTGCACGGTCACAGAGTCAACCCGTGCCCCGGCCCGGCGGGCCGCTGTGACAACGTCCTCAATAAACGGCGCCATTTCCACCTGCTCCGGGTTTTCCGCGCCCTCACCTCGGGCGAAAGACAGATAGCTGCCGATCATGTGTTCCATCTCGGCAACGTCACCGATCATATCATCCACTTCCTGACTCAGTTCTTCGCCTTTAACCGTGCCACTACGGGGCATCATGGCCAGAGAGAGGCGCAGGCGGGTCAGAGGGGTGCGTAAGTCGTGCGAGACCCCGGCCAGCACGCCGGTCCGCTGGGAGACAAAGCGGTAAATCCGGTCCTGCATGCGGTTAAACGCCACAGCCGCCTTCCGCACCTCCTGCGCCCCTTCCAGCTTGATAGGACCAATATCCCGCCCCAGCCCGAACTGTTCGGCAGCCCGCGCCAGACGGCGGATAGCCCGCACCTGATTCCGCATGAACAGGCTGGCCACCACAAACAGCAGAATGGAACTGCTCAGCGCCCAGCCGACAAACAGCCAGATCTGCCCCACATCCAGCCGCTTGCGGGGGGCATCCACATCCAGCACCCCGTCCGGCAACTGGATGGAAATTTTCACGGTATGCGGGTCCACCTTCCAGTTCACAAAGAACGGATAATCAATGGCGGTATCCAGCGCGTGCGCCAGATCATCATCCATCGGCCCGGTAATGTGGTTAAACCCAAAACGACGCAGACGGGCACCGGGATGCCATGTTTCCACCAGTTGCAGATGGTCCCGCGCCTGCGCCACAAACCAATCCTTGTCACTCCGCTTTTGCAGATGTTCCAGCGCGTTGAGAGACAAAACAATATCCGCCGTCACACTGTCTGACAGCCGACGGGAGACAACCCGGAGAAAGTTTCCGTAAAACAGTTCCAGCGAGATAGCCTGCGTAATCAGCAATGGCATTAGGACAATTAGCAGAGAGCGCCCCAGCATGGAGCGGGGCAGCACCCGCCGCACAGATTTTTCCACGCCACGGGACTTAAGAACCCCGGAGGGAAAAAGTTTGAGTGCACGCCGTTTCATCGCGGCATCACTGACAAAAATATGTCACTGCACACCGGGCTTGAGCACGTAACCGCGCCCGCGAATGGTGTGCAGAAAGCGTGGCTCACGCGGGTCCGGCTCAATCCGCCGCCGCAGGCGCGTAACCTGTACATCCACGGCACGCTCGCCAATTTCCGCCATATCCAGCGCACGGGCAATTTCCTCGCGGGAGAAAACCTCGTTCGGGTGGCGCGCCAGAACAGACAGAAGAGCCGCCTCCCCCCCTGTCAGATGCACATTCCCCTCCGGGCCGGACAGCAAGGCGCGGACAGGGTCAAACTCTTTCTCCCCCAGACGGATAATACGCAGATTGTCCGCGGCGGGTGCGGGCGTCAGACGGCGCAGATGCGCCTTGAGCCGCAAAAGCAGTTCCCGTGGTTCAAACGGCTTCCCCAGATAATCATCCGCGCCCGCTTCCAGACCGGAAATCCGGTCAGCGGGTTCACCACGCGCCGTCAGCAGCACAATGGGCAGATCCTGACCGGCATCCCGCAAGGCGCGCGTCAGTTCCAGCCCGTTTTCACCCGGCATGGTAACGTCCAGCACCATGGCGTCCGGCTGAATCCCCTGTAAGGCCTGCCGGGCCTCCGCCGCACTGGCCGCAACGCTGATGCGGAACCCCTGTTCAGACAGATAGCGTTGCAGCAGACGCCTCAGGCGCGGGTCATCATCCACCACAATGACATGGGGGGCCGTTCCTTCTTCCGGGACACTCTCACGGTGACTAAGTTCCATTGCGTCCCTTTCTTCGTCCGGCGGCGTCATCCGCCATCATGGCGCGGCTGCTTTCAGAAAGCATTCCGTGCATCACACGCCGAAACCCTTCCACCGCGGCCCCTCCGGCTTCCCGATAGGCCGCACTCAGGCGCTGGCGCACAACGGCAAACAGACGGGCCTCCACAGCCTGCCCTTCTTTACTGAGCCGCAACAACCTTTGTCGCCTGTCCCGCAGCCCGGTTTCGCTGTCCAGATAGCCACGATCCTGCAATTCGCCGAGCGTCCGGCCAAGGCTTTGCTTGGTAACACCCAGTGTGTCCTGAAGGCGGCTGACCGGAATACCGGGGCTGAACGCCAGTACCTGCAAAACCCGATAATGCGCGCTTCCCAGTTTTTCTTCTGTCAGAATCGGTTCAAGGGCAGCCGCCATATCGCGCCCTGCCAGAAACATCATGGTTTGAGCCAGCCTGAGCTGCTCTTCCCGCAGAAAGAGCAGCCCCGCACCGGCCTCATCATGTGGGCGATATCCTGATGTCATCAGAGTCTGCCGCCTTGCTGCACGCGCCGCCCCTCAGACTGGAGCCGGACGCACAGGGGCCTTTCTGCCGCTCAGGCGTGCGCGAAGTTGCCCAAGACGCAGCACACCAGCCAGCCGGCGATCAATAAAGGCCGCAAGAGCGGCCTCATCCTGCCCGCGCGCCAGCCAGTAGAGCAGAGTCGCCCCATAGACCGCCCCGAGCGTGAGGCGTTTGGTCACATATGTCATGCCTGACGACTCATCCTGCGCCGCCTGCCAGATGGCATTGACGGTGCGCATCAGGGAACGCCGCAACGCGCCGCGCGCACACGGCGTTGCCAGCGTGGCAAATCCGCTTCTGGCTCCGGCCCGCATGGCCTGATCCACAGGCAGACGCAGCAGAAGGGCCTGCCGGACACGCAGGCTCAGGCGGGGCTCTGCAGTCTCCTGCATAGCAACAACCATCTCCCGGTCACACAGGTCTGACCAGGCCTCGACCATTTCCACCGGCCCACCGGGGAACAGCAGGTCTGCCTCCGGTCCGGCAACATCCCGCAGGACCTGCACGCTCCACCCGCGCTGTCCGGCAACAGCTGCCAGTTTGCGCAGCGCCGTATCCCGCACGGCATCCCGCTCAACAGGGAAAGGCATACTACCCGTTGCCAACCCTGCCACAGCCAGAGAAACTGCCTGCTCGACCCTGCCCCATCCTGTGGTGGTCATGTCCGCACTCCGTATCGCGTTACCTCGGCATCAAATCCGAGCTTTCCAAGATCATCCATTCGCATGGGATAAAGAATCCCGTCCAGATGATCCATTTCATGCTGCATGACATTTGCTCTGAAGCCTGAGCTACGCCTTGCACCGGGTTGCCTTTCTGATCATATCCCGCATAGCGGACCCGCCTGTAGCGCGGAACTTCCCCCCGCAGGCCGGGAATGGACAGACACCCTTCCAGACGCGGCACCTGCTCTTCCCCCACGGGCTCCAGCACCGGGTTGATCAGCACCTGTACGTCGCAGGGTGGGTCATCCTCTCCCTCACTCCGGCTTTCCGGCACAAAATACAGGAAAACCCTTTTTGAAACATGGACTTGAGGCGCCGCAAGCCCGACACCCCCGGCATCCTTCAGGGTTTCCATCATATCCTGAATCAGAGACGCGATGTCCGGCGCGGTGACGTCCGCAACGTCCTCCGCCCGCCTGAGCAGAACCGGGTGGCCCATCCGGGCAATTTTCAAAATAGCCATACCAGCCTCCTTACAGCCCTGTTCAGCCCTCACAAGAGTTTGTTGCCGGGAAGCAAGAACGAATTGTGTCTTTCTGCAAGCCCGTGCTATAGACGCCGCCAATAGAGGAATCGGTGGCACGGAAGTGCTGAACCGAGTCTTTTCCATATCACGTCAAAACCGGGGTTATCCGGGTTTTCTGAAACAGGGGTTAGTGGCCAAGTGCACGTTCTCGTCCGTGACAACAATGTCGATCAGGCTCTCAAAGCGCTCAAGAAAAAAATGCAGCGTGAAGGCATCTTCCGTGAAATGAAGCTGCGTCGTCATTTCGAAAAGCCTTCCGAGCGTAAAGCACGTGAGTCTGCTGAGGCTGTGCGCCGCGCCCGTAAAATGGAACGCAAGCGTCTCGAGCGCGAAGGCTTCTAAAGCTTCCGCACACAGAACGCTAAAAAGGGCGGGACACGCGGTGTGTCCCGCCCTTTTTTATTCCTTGTCCATCAGACGATGAGACAGATAGACCGCTTCCAGCGCCCGCTCATGCGCGACTTCCGGCGCGTTCACTGTTCCGGAATGGCCGCCTTCAATATCTTCATAATAGAAGAAGGGCTTCCCCATTGCCTCAAGCCGCGCAGCAAAGCGGCGCGCATGGACGGGGCCAACGCGGTCATCACTGGTGGCTGTAAAAATAAACGGTTCCGGATAGGAAATACCCGCTTTCAGATTCTGCACCGGAGAGATGGACCGCAGGAAATCAGCTTCTGCCGGAACGGACATAGACCCATATTCCGCGGCCCATGAGGCCCCCGCGGACATGGTTTCAAAATGCTCCATATCCAGCAGCGGCACACCGATAATCACGGCATTCCACAGGTCCGGATGCTGCGTCATCTGCACCCCGGACAACAGGCCGCCATTGGAACGCCCGCGAATCCCCAGATAACGCGGTGAGGTCATCTTGCGGCTGATCAGATCACGCCCGACGGAGGCAAAGTCATCATAGACTTTCTGTCTGCCTGATTTACGGCCTGCCTCATGCCATGCGGGGCCGAACTCCCCGCCACCGCGAATATTCGCCACCACATACACACCCCCACGCTCCAGCCAGAGCTGGCCGATTTCCGGCGCGTAAAGCGGGTGTAAGAGACCTGAAAACCGCCATAGGCTGTCAGCAAAGTCGGATTGGCACCATTCAGCTTTATGTCACGCCGATGCACGATGAAATACGGAATCCGGGTGCCATCCGTGGAAGTCGCCCAGAACTGCTCGGTAACCAGATTATCCGTTTTGAACCGCGCCGGAGCGGATTTCACCTTGTGCGGCTGCCCCTTCCCTTCAAGCAGCCAGAGCTGAGACGGCTCCAGATACCCTTCCACACTCAGGAACGCTGTGTCCGATGCGTGATCCGTATCGACGATATGGATGGAGGTCATATCCGGCAGCGCAAGCGGCAGCGCCTGCCAGGGCTGACCAGCCTGCGGCGCGGTAAAGCGCATTGCCCGACCGCGCACGTTATCAAACAGGCTCACGACCACGGTGTTTTTCGTAACCCCCACCTGATCAATGGACTGAGACGCACCGGGAGTGAAAATGACCTGCACACCCCGCTCCGCTGCGGCTGGGTCCACGGACAACAGGCTCCCCGCCGGAATTACAGCCTGCCCGGCCGGATGCCAGTCTTCTTCCACAGAGACGATCAGGCACCCTTTGAGCATCCCCTGAATTTCGCTTTTTGCAGGCAGTGCAAGCCAGCGCAGGCTTTTGCCGCCCTCCACCACAGCATAACGCGTTTCAAAGAAGTTTACGTTCCGCTGGATCAGAACGAGCTGGTGCCCGTCTCCATCTGTCAGCACCATCGGCATAACCGCCATATCAGAAGGCTCACCGCGATAAAGCTCTGCCTCCTGCCCGGCTGCCGCACCCCGTACCATGGTTTTCACCACATACGGATAGCCTGACGGCGTCAGCGTTGTGCCTTTTCCATCCCAGTCACGCGCCAGTAAAATCGTATTGGCATCGACCCATGCCGCCGTCTGCTTGGAACGGGAGAATACAAAACCACCCGGCACAAACTGGCCGGTTTTTGTGTTGAACTCCCTCAGCGTCTCAGCATCTTCCCCACCATTGGACAACGCCACAAGACAGTGCTCATCCGCCGGGGCAAGGCAGTTCGCACCTTTAAAGACCCAGTTGATACCATCCTGTTTTGCCAGAGCATCCACATCCAGACGCACGGTCCAGTCCGGTGCTTTTTTCAGGTAAGAGGCCTGACTGGCCTCGCGCCAGATCCCATGCGGATGGGCCGCATCCTGCCAGAAATTCCAGACGGCCCCACCCATGAGAGACGGCATGGCGAGGCGGTCCGGCGCCTGAAGGCCGGACAGAACGGTCTTGTAAAATCCGGCGTAACGCGGGTCTTTTTCCAGCGTGCTGGTGGTGTGCAGGTTCTGGGCCCGCACCCATGCCATGGCTTGCGGACCATGAATATCATCCAGAAACGCTATAGTCGTATTAGCTTTAATGACCGGCGCGGCGCCGGCGGCAGCCGTCTGTGCCAGCCCGCTTTGTGCGGCCTCTGCCATGAGCAGCGCCGAGGCAGCCCCTGCCAGCAGTAAACGTTTCAAACGCATTTTTACTGTTCCCGGAAAAATCTGATGGGTCATGCAGACTGTTTTTTCACCGTATTGAAAAACAGTCTACCCACCAGCCCAACAAATTGGAGCAAACAAAAAAGCCCCCGGCGTTCTCACACCGGGGGGCCGTCTTTTTTCAGGCCGCACAGCAGCCACCTGAAAAGAAAACCTTATTTGTGGAGTTTATCCAGTTCACGGACAATGGCCTCACCCATCACGGATGTGCCCACGCGCGCCATACCGTCGCTCATGATATCCGCTGTCCGCAACCCGCTTTCCAGCACGCGGGAGACAGCCTCTTCCACCATCTTCGCTTCTTCCTGAAGGTTGAGCGAATAGCGCAGCAGCATGGCAAAGGAGAGGATCTGCGCGATCGGGTTGGCAATACCCTGCCCGGCAATATCCGGCGCACTGCCATGGATCGGCTCATACAGCGCAGCGGATTTGCCGTTAGACTGCACCGCACCCAGCGTTGCGGACGGCAGCATACCAAGGCTGCCTGTCAGCATGGAGGCCAAGTCGGACAGAATGTCTCCAAACAGGTTGCCGGTAACAATCACATCAAACTGGCGCGGGTTACGCACAAGCTGCATGGCGCAGTTATCGGCCAGCATATGCGTGAGTTTGACGTCAGCAAATTCACGCGCATGGAGGTCCGTCACAACCTCTTTCCACAGCAGACCGCTTTCCATCACGTTGCATTTTTCAACGGAACAGACATGGCCAGAGCGCTTGCGGGCCATTTCAAACGCCACACGCGCCACGCGCTCGATTTCCGGCGTTGTATAGACTTCCGTGTTGATACCGCGACGGGTGCCGTCCGGCAGGGTTTCAATTCCGCGCGGGTCCCCAAAATAAATGCCGCCGACTGTCTCACGCACAATCATGATATCCAGTCCGCGCACCACATCGGGCTTCAGCGTGCTGGCATCCACAAGCGCGTCAAACACCTTGGCCGGACGCAGGTTGGCAAAGAGCTCCAGCTCCTGCCGGAGTTTGAGAATGGCGACTTCCGGCCGCTTTTCAAAACCAACATGCCCCCAGCGCGGGTCCCCCACGGAGCCGAACAGAACCGCATCCGCCGCGCGGGCTTTTTCAATCACCTCATTCCGGATCGGTTCGCCATATTCCGCAAGAGACGCGCCACCAACCAGATCTTCCGTGATGTCAAACGCAAGGCCACGGTTCTTTTCCAGCCATGTGATAACGCGGCCAACTTCCCGCATCACTTCCGGCCCGATACCATCCCCGGGCAGAACGAGCAGTTTTGCAGGCTGTGCAGTCATGGTTTTTCCCATTCTTCAATCAAGGGTGATTGAAGGCATCCAGGGGCGTTCCCCGGCAACCTTCTGTTCAAAGGACTTAATTTCAGTCTCGTGCTGAAGTGTCTGGCCAATATCATCCAGCCCCTCAAGCAGCATGTGCTTGCGGAACGGATCAATTTCAAACGGCACTTCCTCACCATCCGGGCGGATCACCACCTGCCGGGGCAGGTCAATGGTCAGCCGGGCATTGCTGCCCATGGTGGAGTCCGACATGAGCTGATCACAGATTTCACGCGGGAGGCAGATCGGCAGGATGCCGTTCTTGAAGCAGTTATTGAAGAAAATATCCGCAAAAGACGGGGCAATCACGCAGCGGATACCAAAATCCAGCAACGCCCAGGGCGCGTGCTCACGGGAAGACCCGCAGCCGAGATTATCATAAGTGACCAGAATCTCGCTTTCCGCCAGGGCTCCTTATTTAGGATAAATCCGGATTTTCAGACCCGTCCGGGCGATAGCGCATGCTGTCAAACGCATATTTCCCCAGACCCGTGCGCTGCGTGGTTTTCAGGAAGCGGGCCGGAATGATCTTATCCGTATCAATGTTGTCTTCCGGCAGAGCGGCAGCAACAGCAGACAGGGTGGTAAATTTTTCCATCAGACCAGTTCCCTCGCATCCGTCAGGCAGCCCGTGACCGCAGCCGCAGCCGCCATGGCGGGAGACAGCAGATGCGTCCGCCCACCTGGCCCCTGACGTCCTTCAAAATTACGGTTGGAAGTGGACGCACAGCGCTGCCCCGGTGTCAGTCTGTCCGGGTTCATCCCCAGACACATGGAGCATCCGGCCTCACGCCATTCAAACCCGGCATCCAGAAAGACCTTGTCCAGACCTTCTTCTTCCGCCTGCATTTTGACCAGCCCGGAACCCGGAACAATCATGGCGCGCACGCCGTCCGCCACCTTGCGGCCTGCGGCAATCTGAGCCGCAGCGCGCAGGTCTTCAATCCGGCTGTTGGTGCAGGAGCCGATAAACACCACGTCGACCGGCGTTCCCGCAATTTTCTGCCCGGCCTCAAGCCCCATATAATCCAGCATACGCTGCATCTGCGCACGTTTTGACTCGTCCGCTTCCTGTGCAGGGTCCGGCACCGTGCCAGTAATGGGCAGGACGGTTTCCGGGCTGGTGCCCCATGTCAGGCTGGGAGCAATATCCTCAGCGCGCAGAGAAACTTCCTTGTCAAAATGCGCGCCCTCGTCCGTTGCCAGTGTGCGCCAGAAAGCGACGGCTTTCTCAAAGTCCTCGCCCTTGGGGGCAAACGGACGGTTGCGCACATAGTCAAACGTCGTGTCATCCGGAGCCACAAGTCCGGCCCGCGCGCCTGCCTCGATGGACATGTTGCAGATGGTCATACGGCCAGCCATATCCAGCCCCCGGATGGCAGAGCCTGCAAACTCGATCACATGCCCGGTGCCGCCTGCGGTACCGATATGACCGATAATCGCCAGCATGACATCCTTGGCGGACACACCCGGAGCAAGCTGCCCTTCCACCGTCACACGCATGTTCTTGGCAGGCCGTTGCAGGATGGTCTGGGTTGCCATCACATGCTCGACTTCAGACGTGCCGATACCGAACGCCAGAGACCCCATGGCGCCATGCGTGGACGTATGGGAATCCCCGCACACAATGGTCATGCCCGGCAGAGAAATCCCCTGCTCCGGCCCGACCACATGCACGATGCCCTGAGAGGCAGAGAGCAGCGGGAAATACGGAACCCCGAATTCCTTCACATTCCGCTCCAGCGTTTCAATCTGGTTGCGGCTTTCCGGCTCTTCAATGGGTTTGGTGCGGTCAGACGTGGGGACGTTATGGTCCACCACAGCCATCGTCATTTCAGGGTGGCGCAGCTTACGCCCGGCCAGCCGCAGGCCTTCAAACGCCTGCGGGCTTGTCACTTCATGCAAAAGGTGACGGTCAATATAAAGGATAGAGGTGCCATCCGGCAAAGTTTCGACAACGTGGTGGTCCCAGATCTTGTCGAATAACGTACGCGGCGCCATGGCCCTCCCCTTTCATGGAACGGCACGGACTCGCGCAGATCAGCCTGAACTCAGCCCTGGTCCAACAGACGAAAAACCCGCGCCTTCATCTTCTCAGCACCCAAAAACCCGGCGGGCCGAAGCCCAACCGGGTTTTGCGGTGAAGCAGGCCGCCCGGAGGCCGCCTGCTGCAACGTGATTTTAGCCAGCAGCTGCCGGTGCTGCAACGTCACGCGGACGTTCAGCAATACGAGCGGACTTACCGCTACGGCCACGCAGGTAGTACAGCTTTGCACGACGCACTTTACCGCGACGCACAACCTTGATTTCCGCAATGGTCGGCGCATAAAGCGGGAACACACGTTCCACGCCTTCACCATTGGAGATTTTACGCACGGTGAAGTTGCTGTTCAGGCCCTTGTTGGAACGGGCAATCACAACACCTTCAAAAGCCTGAAGACGCTTGCGCTCACCTTCAACAACCTGCACGGACACGCGGAGCGTATCACCGGCTGCAAATTCCGGCACGGCGCGAGCGGCTGTCAGACGTTCGATTTCTGCAGCTTCATACTGCTGAATAATGTTCATTTCGGTATCCTTCCTCAAACCCCTGTTGGGTCTGTCTGCCCGTTTTTCCCGTTGGCAGCAGCCCCGTTTTTCTCCCTGCGAGCCAGCCAGGCAGACCACAGGTCCGGCCGTCTTTCCCGCGTGATTTCTTCCGCCTGCGTCTGGCGCCACGCAGCAATTGCCGCGTGATTTCCTGACAGCAGGACTTCAGGCACGTTCTGACCATCCCATACGGCAGGACGGGTATAGTGCGGATACTCCAGCAGGCCTTCGGAAAAACTTTCCTCAACCCCGCTGTCCTCACACCCCATCACGCCGGGCAGCAGCCGGATGCAGGCATCCAGCAGCACAAGGGCGGCTGTCTCTCCACCGGACAGAACATAGTCTCCAATGGAAACCTGCTCGATCTTCCGGCTTTCCAGCACGCGTTCATCCACGCCTTCAAACCGGCCGCACAACAGTACGAGACCCGGCCCCTGTGCGTAACGCTGCACGTCCTGCTGGCGGAGCGGGCGGCCACGCGGTGTGAGAAACACACGCGGCACATCCACCGGAACCTGCGTGGCTGCCAGAGCGGCCTCCACCACGTCCGGGCGGATGACCATGCCTGCGCCCCCACCAAACGGGGAATCATCCACCGCCCGATGCCGACCCAGACCATGCTCCCGCATATCCTGCGCCGTGCAGGACCACACACCGTTTTCCAGCGCGCGACCCGCCAGAGAAAGCCCCAGCGGACCGGGGAACATCTCCGGAAACAGCGTCAGCACCGTTGCCTGCCAACTCATGCCGCAGGCCCCGCCGCTTTTGCTGCCCCGACACCGCGCCCTTCCTCACCAGAGACCTCAACAGGACGTACGATGGTGACCACACGCCCTTTCAGATCAATCTCCGGCACGCAGGCCCGGGTGAACGGCACCAGCACGCCCCCGGTCAGTTCCAGACTGGCGCCACCCCCGTAATCATGCACCATGACAACCTGCCCCAGAGAGCAGTCGCCTTCCCGCGCCTCCATGCCGATCAGATCAGCATGGTAGAATTCTTCTTCCTCAGGCTCGGGCAGCGCATCACGCGGCACGAAAAGACGGGTATTGACCAGCGCCTGTGCCGCAGTCCGGTCGGCCAGTGGCGTGCCCTGCGCATCACGCAACTCCGCCACACCGTCCTCCCCGCGCCAGCGCAGAGACCATTCCCGCCCCTTATCATCCACCAGAACCTTGTAGGCTTCCAGCGCGGACGCATCGGCTGCGTGGCTGTGCACATGCACAAGCCCGCGCACGCCATGCGGCCTGCCAACAACGCCTATCTGGATAAGGTCTGCGCGCATGATCCGGTCAGCTTAGCTCGCTCTGGCTTCAGGCTGCGGCTTCAGCAGCGGCAGCAGCAGCTTTAGCGCGTTCCTGAGCTTTCTTCTTCGGAGCGGCCTGCTTCGGCTGCTCGTTGTAAGCAGGCTTCGGAGCCAGACCAGCGTTGCCGAGGAAACGTGCAACACGGTCGGTTGCCTGCGCGCCCTGAGCCAGCCAGTGGGTGATGCGGTCGTTCACCAGACGCACGCGTTCAGCGTGGTCGGACGGCAGCATCGGGTTGTAGGAACCCACTTTTTCAATAAAACGGCCATCGCGCGGGGAGCGGCTGTCAGCCACAACGATGTGGTAGTAAGGACGCTTCTTGGCACCTGCACGGGCAAGACGGATTTTAACACTCATTCAGACTTCTCCAAAACCCTGAAAAACTTCGGATAGAAACAGGCCGCTTTAGCGGAAGGGACGGCCACCACCCGGCGGCCCTCCTCCCATTCCTTTAGGCATGAGCGCGGACATACCCTGGCGCATGAGACCTTTCATGCCGAGCTTGTTAAAGCGCTTCATCATTGAGGACATCATATCAAACTGCTTGAGCAGCTTGTTGACCTCCTGAACACTCGTCCCTGACCCGGCTGCAATCCGCTTCTTGCGGGACGCCTTGATAACGGCTGGCGTTTTACGCTCGCCTTTGGTCATGGATGAAATAATGGCCAGATGCGTTTTGAGCACGGAGGTATCAAGATCCTTGTCACCAAGGGCTTCCTTGATCTTCCCCATGCCCGGCAGCATGCCGACAATTCCGGAAATGGACCCAAGCTTGCTGATCTGTTTGATCTGGGATGCGTAATCATCCAGATCAAACTTGCCGGCCATCATCTTTTTGGCCAGCCGCTCCCCTTCTGCATGGTCAAGGGTATCAGCCGCTTTTTCCACCAGCCCGGCAATGTCACCCAGACCGAGGATACGGCCAGCAACACGCTCGGGGTGGAATTCTTCCAGCGCATCCAGCTTTTCACCGGAACCGGTCAGCTTGATGGGCGCGCCGGTAATGGCCTTCATGGACAGGGCCGCGCCACCGCGCGCATCACCATCCATACGGGTCATCACCACGCCGGTCACACCTACAGCGTCATTAAACGCCTTGGCTGTGTTCACGGCGTCCTGCCCGGTCATGGCATCCACAACCAGCAGGGTTTCCGCAGGCTGGGTCACGGCACGAACCTGCCGGACCTCTTCCATCAGCGCTTCGTCTATGGACAGACGGCCTGCGGTATCCAGAACAACAACGTCATAGCCTTCGCGCCGACCCACATCCATCGCGCGCTGGGCGATTTCAACAGGGGTCTGGCCCGCAACAATCGGCAGGGAGGCGACATGCGCCTGCTCGGCAAGCTGCGCCAACTGCAACTGCGCGGCGGGGCGCTGCGTATCCAGAGACGCCAGCAGCACCTTTTTCCGCTCACGCGTGGACAGGCGCAGCGCAATCTTGCCGGATGTTGTGGTTTTACCGGACCCCTGCAAACCAACCATCAGGACAGGCACAGGCGGCACGGCGTTCAGGTTGAGCGGGACGGCGCCTGCTCCGCCTAGGGCATCAATCAGCGCATCATTAACAATTTTCGCAACGGCCTGACCGGGAGAAATGCTTTCCAGCACCTCCGCCCCTACGGCGCGTTCCTTCACCTTGTTAACGAAGTCCTTGACCACAGGTAGCGCGACGTCTGCATCCAGCATAGCCAGACGGACTTCGCGCATTGCCTCCATAACGTCGGCTTCGGACAGCGCGCCACGTTTGGCGAGCCCGTCAAAAACCCCTGAAAGCCTGCCTGAAAGTGCCTCGAACAACAGCGTAATACCCCAAAAGGAGACGCGCCACTGCGCGAACACTCGCGGAGTGGCGGTCCTGATTTGTGAGAACGGGTTACAGCCCCGCTCTCACCGAGTCAAGAAACGTCTGTCTTTTACTTGTCAGAAACCGGCGGCGCGGGGTGTTCAACCTCGCGGAGCTGCTCCATCAGATCATGAATCTTGGCCTGACGCGCCTTGACCTGCGCAAGCTGGTCCGCCGTCAGCACATCATGGATGCGGGCGGCCACGTCCAGATGGCGGGCTTCAGCCTGCGCACGCAGAGTCGCCTGCTGCTGCTGCAACGCCGCAATCTTGTCTTTGTCGACCGGGCCGGGAGACGTCAGGATATCCTGAATCTGCTGATGGATCTTGGAGGCATCATCCCGCATATCATCCCCGTGATCCTGATCATGGGCTTCACGCAGAATGGCGTCGATCTTTTTGCGCTGCTGCTTGGTCAGGTCCAGCCCTTCCAGCATGCTCATCCCGCCACCATGGCCACCCGGCATGCAGCCACCCGGTCCACCGGGGCCACCCGGCGGCGGAAAGCCACCATGGCCGGGATGTGCTGAGGCAGGCAGAGCTGCAACGGAGAGACCAATGACTGCCGCTGCGGCAAGGAAACCAGTTCTGTAATTCATGGACTCTGACAACTCCTGAAAAAATCTGTGCGCTGATGACTATCAGACAATCCCCGGCCCCTGTGCAAGATGAGTCACTGCACTGTCACCAGAGGCGTCTGTTTCAGCTCATGGAATAGATGATGACAAAGACCGGGATCAGCCCCAGCAGAAACCAAGAGCCCATGGCACAGGTTGCAACAGCATGGGCCACCCGCCCCTGCAACCGCGCCCGGGAGCCGGAACGTGACGGGACCTGATGCCGAGGTTCTCCACCCGTGGATTCATATCGCATCTGCATGCTCCTCATCCGGTGACATGACCGTCTTTTCAGGCTGAGAGAACGCTCCCGTTCATCAGTCTGTGAGGTTCTGTCTGGAGGCAGACCGGGGCAAATTCATGGCAGATGCGTGTCGATCAACACATAAAACACGGGCGCAGCCCGCAGCAGCAGGAAGCCTTACTACTTACGCTTTACGGCTTACGCAGCAGTTCAAGAAAAAGGGCAGCGTCCGCCACATCCCGCAGGCGTATGGCAATACGGTCCGTCACATCCGTATCTTCACCCAGAGCGCCATCTGCTCCCGCTCATCCAGCGTGGCGCAGGCAACCAGTTCCTCCGGCGTGCCCGGCCCTTTAACCAGAACCAGACCCAGATAGAGGCTCCCCAGCGCGGGGACGGCAACACCCAGCACGGCCAGTTCCGCATCCGGGAGAGACTCCAGCAGCGCACGCAGCGTCCGCATGGTGGCATCCGGCTGGGTGATGGGCATCACACCTTCCGTGGTGCGCAACACCATCCCGAACGTATCCTGACACCAGTCCAGCCAGGGAGACCACACTTCCCGCTGCCGCCGGGCCAGTCTGGAATTCCCGGCCTCGCGATAACACAGCAGGTCACTGCTAGCATACGCCAGCAGACTGTCGATCACGCCCGCCCGCGCGCCGGGAATACGCTCCAGCATGGAGCCCGCAATCCGGGTCAGCGGCAAATCTTCCGGCCGGAAATATCCGCCTACGGTCAGGCCAGCCGCCTGCCATTCCGCCGCCAGTGCCTCCGCCAGCGGGCGGGAGGGCACAGCCAGCACGGTCCGTTCCGGCAGGCGGACCGGCCTGCCGTCAAGCTGGACAGCAAACCCGTCCTGCTCCGGCACGACGCTGGCCTGTTTCCAGAACCGCTTACGTGCCCCTGCCGGAGCAGGCGCTTTCTCGGAGCCGGTCATTTAAACAGCCCCAGTCCACGCAGCATATTCATCACCTTGCCCTCTTTCCCGGCTTTGGGGGCCGTGGGCGCGGGGCCAGCTCCACCTTCCCGCGCGGCGGAGAGCAGCGTGGGGCAGTTATCATTCCCCCCGTCATTCCCGCCAATATTCAGCCCGTAACGCCCGCCGTAAGAAGGCTCCATTTTTGGCACGGGTGCGTCCAGCGTGCCCGTTACCCGCAGGTCGGAAGACGCGGATGCCCCGCCCAGTAGCACGCGCGGCGAGAGATGCAGGTCCAGCGTATGCGCGCCCAGGCCCACTGTGCCGTGGCCGTGCAGGGACAGGAACGGTGTTTCCATAGCCAGCAGATCAATCTGCGCCGTTCCATCAGCGAGCTGCATATGGGTGCCAAAGCAGCGCACCGGCATTTTTCCTTTCAACGGGATATCCGGACCCAGCAGAGTGCGGAGCGCCGCCCCGCCAATGGAGCCATCCACCACGGACGCGCCAATATGCCCGGCCAGCGTCCGCCGCCGTGCCTCAGCATCATCCCCCTGCATACTGACGGCGCCGACAAGCATCAGCGCCCCCTGCATCAGGGGCGGTGCCCCCATCCAGCCCTGCACAGCCGCCACCGGCAGCACAACAGGGTGCATTGCAATCTCATAGGCCGGGCTGTTGCCGGAGGCATCATAAACAAACCGGGCGGATTGCGCGGTGCCTGAGCCTTCAGCCTGCACCGGGTCCGCCACCAGCTTCCCGTTCTGCACCACCACATGGCTGGTGACCTGAGACCAGCTCAGGTCGCGCCAGCTAACGTGCGGGCTTTCCACAGTCATGTTCAGCATCAGACCGCGTACCAGATCCTGCGGCGCATGCCTCTTCACCAGCGCCAGTGTGGATGCGGCTTCCACATGCCCATCCACCTTCACACTCTCTGCTGTCGGGTAGGTGCCGCCGGGTGCCAGTTGATCCAGCACACCATGCACCTCCACGGAGGAATGACCACCACCCAGCGTGCCAGCCATTTTCAGGCTGGAAGCCCCGTCCACAAGAGTCAGGTCCACCGGGGTTTCCGTCTTTTCCGGCGCGAGGGCGAGCGCCGTCATCTGCGCCAGCGTGCCAAGCGAACCCCGCAGCCCCAGAGCCTGCGCCCCGAGTTGGCCGTCAGCCTGCACCGTCAGCGCGTCCTCCGCTTTTGTCGCGTCCAGCATGGCGCGGGTCAGCTTGCTGCCGGGCACAAAACGGCCCAGTTCAACCTGCCCGGTATGCACATGCAGCCCCTGCACCACGGGCTGCTGGCCTGCCCCGGCAATCTGCGCATCCACGGAAATATTCTGCCCGTCCGGCAAGTCCGCCCGCGGGAAAAACTGCTCCAGATCCCGCAACTGCCCCAGAGACCCTCCGGCCTGAAGCGCATAAACCCGAGCGCCGTCAGGTCCGTGATCCTGCCATCAAGATGCGCAAGCCCCGCAGGGTAGCCCGCAATCGTCAGCGCCAGTTTGAACTGTACCGGGAAATCCCTGGCACGTGCGGGCAGCAGGCGGCCTGTCTGGCCTGTCAGCACAAACTGGCCTTTCCCCTTTTCCCCCCGCACGTCAAACGTGGGGCTGAGCCGTCCAGATCACTTGCCTGAATACGCTCAAACCCGATCTGGCCCGTCTTGCGCCGGATCTGATCATCCCACTGCACATCCGCTTTGGAGACGCGGAGCGTGGAAACACTGACATCCCAGTGCATCTGACCGGAGGACGTGCTGCCCCCGCCGGTTTCCGGCCGCACAGGCGGCGTAAACACCCAGTCCGCCCGGCCATCCGGCAAGCGACGCAGGGAAACATGCGGCTGAATGAGGCTGACATCATTAAAAACAATGCGATGGCTGAACAACGGCAACAGCCCGAGCCGCGCACGCACTTCCGCCACATCCAGCATTGTGCGGGCCGCCTGCTCCTCCGGTGCCGCTGCTGCGCTACCACCCTCTGCCACGCCGGACAGATGCACGCCACGCGCTTCCACCCACGGGAATGGCAGAAGCCAGACATGCAGATGGTCAATCGCCAGATGGCGGCCGGTTTTTTCCTCTACGGCCGCTACCAGTCGGACGCGCAGCCAGTCCGCCTCCTGCATGGCGGACACAACACTGCCGCCGCCCACCAGCAGCACGGCGGCTCCAGCCACCAGACCGATCTTCCATTTCAGCCGCATGGGCCTTCCTCCTGCGTTCCAGAAGCCGCTGTTATCCGCCGCGACGAGACGGTTTGGGCGTAGCCCCCGGCGTGAAGCCCAGAGAACGGAAGGTCTCACGCATATGCGGCGGGAGTTCGGCCGTTACCGTCAGACGCCCTCCGGCCGGATGTGGCATATCCAGTTGCCGGGCATGCAGATGCAACTGGTCTGCAAAGCCATCAACATGCGCGGTTTCCCCGCCATATTTCGGGTCACCCAGAATCGGGGTGCCGAGCGATTCACAATGCACACGCAACTGGTGCGTCCGGCCCGTATGTGGAGAAAGCGCCAGCCATGAAAATTTACGCGCAGCCGAATCCACGACTTCGTAGGACGTCCGGGCATACTGGCCGTCCGGATCTGTCCGGTCTGCCGCCACCATAATGGCGTTTGCGCCAACCCCGAGCCGCGCCAGAGGCTGATCAATCTCACCCTCCATCGGGTCAGGGCGCCCCACCACAACAGCCCAGTAGGTCTTTTTCACGTCCCGCCCGCGGAAGGCTTCTGCCAGCTTGGCGGCCACACCCGGCGTGCGGGCCAGCAGCAGCAGGCCAGATGTATCCCGGTCAATGCGGTGCACCAGACGCGGGCGCGGGTCATCCGCTTCAGCCCGCAGGCCGTCCAGCATCATATCCACATGTTTGGTAATACCGGGGCCGCCCTGCACCGGCAGACCTGCCGGTTTGTTCAGCACAATCAGATGCTTATCCTGATAAAGCACCATGCCCTGAATTTCACGCACCAGCCGCTCATCCAGCGGGCGCGGGGCATCCTTCGCCGGTTTAGCAGCCATCGGGATAGGCGGCACCCGCACGGACTGGCCCGGTTGCAGGCGGGTCGAGGCCTCAGCCCGTTTGCCATCCACCCGAATCTGCCCGGTACGGCACAGTTTTTGCAGCGCACCCTGCGTCAGATGCGGGTAATGGCGACGAAAATAGCGATCAAGGCGAATATCCGCCTCGTCCTCGCTGACAGTCAGAATCACAACACTCATGCGACGATATTCACGACTGACGCCGATCCCGCAAGCGGGACCATGTTTCCAGACGATGGCGGATCTCCCGCTCAAAGCCTTTTCCGGTTGGATTATAGAAGGTCTGGCGCTTCATGCCGTCCGGAAAATAGTTCTGCCCGGAAAAGCCCTCTTCCGTATCGTGGTCATACTGATAGCCCTTCCCATACCCGATATCCTGCATCAGTTTTGTCGGGGCATTGAGGATATGGGCAGGCGGCATCAGGCTGCCGGTGGCCTTGGCCGCCCGCCGGGCCGCGCCATAGGCTTTGTAAACGCCGTTGGATTTGGGGGCCGTGGCCAGATGCACCACAAGCTGGGCCAGAGCCAGTTCACCCTCGGGGGAGCCAAGACGCTCGTATGTCTCCCACGCGGCAATGGCCAGCGGCAGGGCATGCGGGTCCGCCATGCCGACATCTTCCGCCGCAAAGCGGGTCATGCGGCGGGCAAGGTAACGCGGGTCTTCCCCGCCTTCCAGCATCCGTGCAAACCAGTACAGGGCCGCATCCGGGTCGGAACCACGCATGGACTTATGCAGGGCGGAAATCAGATTGTAATGTTCTTCCCGGTCCCGGTCATACAGCACGGCGCGTTTTGCCAGCAGGCGGGCCAGCGCCTGCGCATCCAGCGGCGCATCCGTCTTCAGGCTCAGAATCTGCTCCACCATGTTCAGCAGATACCGGCCATCCCCGTCCGCCATGGCGCGGAGTGTTGCCCGCCCCTCTTCTGTCAGTGGCAGCGCGCGTCCGGTTTCTTCCTCCGCACGAGCCAGCAGGGCTTCTTCCGCCGGATCATCCAGCCGGTTCAGCACCATAACCTGACAGCGGGAAAGCAAGGCGGAATTCAGCGCAAAGGACGGGTTTTCCGTCGTAGCCCCCACCAGCACAATCGTCCCGTCTTCCACCACGGGCAAAAAACCATCCTGCTGGGCGCGGTTAAAGCGATGGATTTCATCCACAAACAGCAGCGTACCGCCTCCGGCTTCCGCCTGCCTGCGGGCGTTTTCAAAAGCTTTTTTCAGGTCCGCCACGCCGGAAAATACGGCAGAAAGCTGCACAAACCGCAGGCCAGCCGCCTGAGCCAGCAAGCGGGCAATGGTTGTCTTCCCCACACCGGGGCCACCCCAGAGAATCAGGCTGGCAAGGGACCCGCGCTCCAGCATCCGTGTAAGCGTTCCATCCGGCCCCAGCAGATGCGCCTGCCCGACGACATCCTCCAGCCTGTCAGGACGCAGGCGGTCAGCCAGAGGCTGGTTCGGGGCAGGACGTGCTGGATGAGCCGCCGACGGCGCATGGTCGGACAACGGTGCCTGACCCCCGAAAAGGTCCTCACCCACCGCCATGTCTGAATCTGTTGTGCGCCGTGCCGCCATACCTGCCTGTCCTGAAACTTTCCGTCCGTGATATCGGGTTGCCGCCTCTGTTTTACCACCCCTGCCCTTAATCTCAGGGCAGAGCCGTGGCCTGCCTGCGCGCCTTATTCCGGCTGCGCAGGCAGCGTGAACGTACCGGCGGGAATGGTAATGCCGCTTTTGACATCAAACAGGGTCACACGGGTCTCGCGCCCCTGCGCATCCACCACGCTCCAGGAGCGCAGGGAGACCGGGTTATCATAAAACACCAGCGTCAGGCTGCCATCCCCGGGGGAGGACGTGCGCACAACCGTTACCTGCACAAGGCCGCCCTCGTGCTGAAAGCCGGTGACGGTCACATCATCCGTCAGACTGACATGCTTGCGCAGCAGCAGCCCCAGCGGGGTGCGATCCATCGGGATCACGGTCGTCTGGTCAAGCTGGTTATCCCGGAACACCACCTTGTCCTGACTGGCGACAAGCAGGAGCGGGGTTGGCGGGTCATACGCCAGACGCATCTGGCCGGGGCGCTGCATCCACACAATGCCGGTGGTGCGCTTACCGTCCGCATCCAGTTGCTGCATATGCGCCTGAAAGGTCGTGACGCTGTTGAGCGCCTTTTCAATCTTGCCAAGCCATGCCTTGTCAGACGCGGAGAGCGTGATGCCCTGCGGCGCTTCCGCCTGCTGTGCGTTCTGAACAGCGCTCTGCGTCCCGGCCTGCGCCAGAGCCGGAGCAACGGGCGCCAGTGCGCTCACGCTGCCCCCTACAGAAAGAGCGAGACAAAGAGCGGAAAATTTGCCGGAACGTGGTGTCATACGCGCTGTCATTCCCATTGGTGACCACAGGCCGCCAGCAAACCTCTTGCCCGCGCCTTTATTATGGCACCCGCACTATGCCACCAGCAGACGCCGGATAACAGAGGCAGCGCTATCAGGACGCAAACACAGAGACAGAGGCAGGCTCAGGAACTGCCGATCAGCACACCCGCCAGAAAAACCAGCGCGCCGCCAAATACAATCTGCACAATGGCGGAGCCGAAAGGCGTATCCTGATACCGCCAACGTATCCATGAGATCAGGAACAGTTCCACCACCACAACGGCGACAGCGACCGCCATTGCGGCGCTGAAGGAGCCAATCAGGAACGGCAGGGTATGGCCAATGCCGCCCGCCATCGTCATTGTCCCGCACACAAGCCCGCGGATAAGCGGCTTGCCGCGACCGGACAAGGCACCATCATCCGAGAGTGCCTCCGCAAAACCCATGGAAATCCCAGCCCCTAACGAGGCCGCCAGCCCGACCAGAAACGCACTATGCGGGTCATGCGTGGCAAAGGCTGCCGCAAAAACCGGGGCCAGCGTGGACACAGACCCATCCATCAAGCCAACCAGACCGGGCTGGACAATCTGGAGGACAAACCGCCGCCGGGCGTTTTCATCCTCGTCTTCGCGTTTGTCTTGCGTCAGATGGCGGGAGGTCATGTCACTGGCGGCGCGGCCATGCTGGTCTTCCGCTGTGGCCAGATCCCCCAGCAGTTTCCGGGTTTCAGCATCATTGGTGCGCAGGGCAGCCTGACGGTAAAACCGGGCGGCATCGCGCTCCATATCCTCCGCGTAGCGCCGCACGACCTCAATCCCCTGCCCCTGAATCTGCCAGGCGGGCTTCCGCGGCATGAACCCGGCAATATCCTGACGGCGGATAAGAGGAATATGTGCGCCAAACCGCCGGACATAGACGTCAATCAGATGCCGCCTGTGGTCATCTTCCTCATGCACCATGTCCGCAAAAATTTTCGCGGTGTCGGGGTAATTCTCCTGCAATGTATAGGAGAAATCGGCATAGATACGTCCGTCCTCTTCCTCATTGGAAATGGCCAGAGCAAGAATTTCCTGTTCAGTCAGAGCTGTAAATTTGCGCATCTGCTTTTTATAAGGATTTTCAGGATAAATCTCAATTTATTCTTACATAATGAGAATATTTCTCATTTTCAAATCAGTATTCTGAATTAATTCTTTAAAAACCTAAAAAGAGCGGGACCATAACCTGATCCCGCCCTTCTCATTACTTTTCCGACAGACCAGCACCGACCCGTTCAGGACCTGCGTCAGCCGCTCACACAGCAACAAGCCCCGCCAGAAAGGCCAGAGCCACCGCCAGCCCAATTTCCCGGTTGGCACGGAACTGCGCCAGACACAGTGCCGGATTCTGTGGGTTCAGCCCCGCAACCTGCCGCCACAGCAGGACCAGCGGCAGCAGCAGAACCGGCCAGAACAGACTGCCAGTGCCCGCAAGGCCTGCGGCCACAGCCAGCAAAATTCCCGTCAGGGCGTAACAGGTGCCGATAAAGCCCTTTGCCCGCCCGACCATCAGCCGCGAGGTGGATTTTACGCCAATCCGGGCGTCATCTTCCATATCCTGAAAGCCATAGATGGTATCAAACCCAAGCTGCCAGACGATCGTCGCGGCATATAAGGCAAGCTGCGCAAGCGAGAGATGGCCTGCCGCCGCCGCATAGCCCAGCGGTGCGCCAAACCCGAAGGTAAAGCCCATGACAAGCTGCGGCCACCACGTGAACCGCTTGGCCAGAGGGTACAACGCCACCAGCACCAGAGAAGACGCCCCCAGACTCTGGGACAACCCATTCAACTGAAGCAGGATCGCGAGGCCAATCGCCAGCAGAAGAGCCAGAAACAGCACCGCATGCCGCATCCGCAACGCGCCGGACGCCAGCGGGCGGCCCGCGGTGCGGGCTACCTGCCGGTCAATATCCCGGTCCCACATATCATTCACCACGCAGCCTGCGGCCCGCATGACAAGACTGCCAATGCCAAACAGCACGATCAGCCGCACCCGCTCCGCAACCGGCACACCCTGCGGCAGCAGAATCCCCCAGACACCGGGCAGGAAAAGCAGCCATGTGCCAATAGGCCGGTCCAGCCGCGCCAGCAGGGCATAAGAACGCAGGGCCGGAGGCAGGCGGGCAATCCAACCCGTTACCCGGATATCGGTATGACCGGAAGACGCTGACACGATACAGGCAGTCCTTTAAGCAAACACAACAGGTGCCGGGGGTATGCCATAAATTGCGCTCTGGCATGAACCTCTTTGCGCGGACGTGGATTCCCGCCTAAACATCAGGCGATCATTCCGAGACCGATCCACCGGACCGTGCCTCTTCTCCCGCTGCACCCTGCCTGATTGCTGAATGCCATGAGTTCGCCCGAGCATCTCCCCCGCCTTTTCATCCCGCTGGACGCCGTCGAGGGTGCTGCGCACGCAGGCGCATCCTGCCTGCTCAGCCCGGCGCAGGCCCGCTATCTGGGCACCGTCATGCGGAAAAAGGCCGGAGACCCTGTGCGCGTGTTTAATGCGGAAATGGGGGAATGGCTGGCCACTCTGGGCGAGATTCGCAAGGATCGCGGCAGCCTGAGCCTGACGGAGCCCCTGCGCCCTCCCTCTCCCCGGCCTGAGCTTGTTCTGGCCTTCGCACTCCTCAAGCGCGATGCGACCGATATGGTCCTGCGTATGGGGACGGAACTCGGGGTGACGCGCTTCCTGCCCGTTATGACAGAACGCACCAACACCCACCGTACCAACCTCGAACGGCTGGAGGCTATCGCCACGGAAGCCGCCGAGCAGTGCGAACGGCTGGATATCCCGACCGTTGCCGAACCCTGCCCTCTTGCCCGCCTTCTGGGCGCATGGCCGGAAGAGGCCCGTCTGTTTACCGCGATGGAGCGCGCGGAGGACCGAGGCGTTACGCTCCACGCCACCCTGCGCAATGCCCGCGCGGGCGATGGCCTGCTGATTGGCCCGGAAGGTGGTTTTTCCGATCCGGAATGCCGCGCCCTCCTTGCGCGTCCGGCTATCACCCCCATTTCTCTGGGGCCGCTGGTTTTGCGGGCTGATACGGCGGTGGCCGCAGGACTGGCGCTTATGGGCGACGGCTTGCGCTCCGCGCAGGATTAGTCAGAATACCCTTACCTTCGTTCTGGCCCGCCTCCTGCTGCCGGGCTGTTTTTCAAGGAACAGTGATTTCTAATGTCTCACGCCGATGCCCACGACGACACACCCGTTCGTTCAGTTTTTCAGCTGGCCGAGGTTTTTGCCAAAGGATGCAAGCCCCGCGATTCATGGCGCATTGGCACGGAGCATGAAAAATTCGGCTGGGTCCGCCCGGAGGCTGCGGCAAACGGCACCGGTCCGCAGGTCGGCCGCGCCGCTTACGCAACTCCCCCGTACAGCCCGGCAGGCATAGAGGCGCTGCTGGACGGCCTTCAGGAAGTGGAACCGGATGACTGGCAGCCCATTCTGGATGAAGGCAAGATTATCGGCCTGAAAGGCATTGAAGAACAGAAGGGCGCTGGCATTTCTCTGGAACCGGCAGGGCAGTTTGAACTCTCCGGCGCCCCGCTGAACACACTGCATGAAACAGCGGAAGAACTGGCCGCGCATTATGATTCCGTGCGCCCGCTGGCGCGCAAACTGGGGCTAGGCTTCAGCCCGCTGGGCTTCCACCCGACCGCCACACGGGCCGACCAGCCGTGGATGCCCAAATCCCGCTACGCCATTATGCGCAATTACATGCCAAAAGTGGGCGCGCTGGGTCTGGATATGATGCAGCGGACCTGTACCGTGCAGGTCAATCTGGATTTCGGGTCCGAGCAGGACATGGTGCGCAAGATGCAGGTCTCTCTGGCCCTGCAACCTGTTGCTACCGCTCTGTTCGCCAATTCTCCGTTCTTTGAGGGCAAGCCCAACAACTTCCTCTCCAACCGCGCCCGCATCTGGACAGACACGGACAACGCCCGTGCCGGGATGCCCGCCTGTGTGTTTGAAAAAGACTTCGGGTTTGAACGCTATGCGGAATGGGTGCTGGATGTGCCCATGTATTTCATCATCCGTGATGGCAAGATGCGCGATGTTTCCGGCCGCTCCTTCCGCGCATGGATGAACGGGGACCGTCAGGACGGGCTGGAGGATGTCACCCCCACTCTGGCCGACTTTGAAAACCACATTTCCACCGCCTTCCCGGATGTCCGCCTCAAGCAGTTTCTGGAAATGCGCGGCGCCGATGCGGGCTCCGCGGAAATGATGCTGGCCCAGTCCGCCCTGTGGGTTGGCCTGCTGTATGATGATGCCGCACTGGAAGCCGCTTATGAACTGGTGTGTGAGCGCCCGTGGGAAGATTACGCCAAGCTGCGGGCTCTGGTGCCGTCTCAGGCGCTGAATACTCCGTGGGGTGAAGGCACCGTGCGGGATCTGGCCGCACAGGTTATCGGCATTGCCATGGATGGCCTTCAGGCCCGTGGCTTTGTGGATGAAAACGAGCGAGAAGAATGGGCTTATCTGGCCCCGCTGACCGCCATGGCCGCCGGAGGCCCCACGCAGGCGGAACGCTGGCTGGAACGCTATTACGGCGCATGGAGCGGCGATGTGACCCGTATTTTTGGAGAAAGCGAGATCTGATCGCGCATTCTCCGGGCTGGCCGCTCCCTGCGCGCCAGCCTTTTTTAACGTCTGATTTTTTAATGCCCGCTCTTTCAGGCTGGCCCTTCAGGCTGGCTTGTCAGCCCGGCGTCCCGCCAGTAACCGGCTGGAACTCAGCAAGGCGGCAAACACCGCGACGCAGCCCGCAGTCAGCAGGCAGTTGAGCGCAGCACCCTCAGCAAATAACGCAAAAAAAGCCGCCACCCCCATGGCTCCAAGGGTTTGCCCGGCCTGACGCGCCACCTGCACCATGCCGCTTGCCCCCCCGGCCCGCGCGTGTGAGGCCGAGACCATCATGGCGCGGTTGTTCGGCGGCTGGAACAGGCCGAACCCACAACCAGCCAGCCAGGTCCGCCAGATAATATCAGGAGCAGTCGGGTGCGCGGGCATGCTCCACAGCAGGAAAAACCCGGTTGCCGTCATCAGCAAGCCAATGGAAGACAGCACCCCGGCGGACACCGTATCGGCCAGACGCCGCACCAGAGGGGCCGCGCACATAATCCCGATCGGCCATGGCGTGATCAGCAGACCTGTTTCCGCCGCACTCATGCCCAGCACATCATGCAGCGTAAACGGCATGGAGATGATGTAAAAATTGGAGGCCACAAAGCCGCAAAATCCGGTGACAAACGCAATGGCAAAGTCCGGTCTGGCCAGCATATCTACTGGCAGAATAGGCTGCGGAAGCCCGCTCTCCCGCCGGATAAGCAGCAGGCCGGACAGCAGCCCCACCATAATCAACCCAAAGGACAGGATAATGCCGGACTGATGCGCCAGCCCGTCTCCACCCATAACCAGCGCCCCAAAAGCCAGCATACAGAGCAGGCTGCCCGTAATATCCGGGCGCGCGCCACTTGGCGGCACGGCAGGTAATGCGGAAAATGCCATGACCAGCGCCACAGCCCCCAGCGGCAGATTCACCCAGAACAGCCAGGGCCATGAGGCCACTGTCAGAATAGCCGCCGCCGCCGTTGGCCCCAGCGCCACGCCTATGGCCACCACAACGCCGTTCAGGGCAATGCCTTTGCCAATTTCCGCATGCGGATAGATGTAACGCACAAGGGCAATATTCACGCTAAGGATGCACGCCCCGCCAATCCCCTGTAACACGCGGGCCGCAGCGAGTGCGGGGAGTGTCGTCGCCAGCGCGCATAGAACAGAAGCACCCATGAACAGCACGATGCCAAAGCGGCACATGCGCGCAAACCCGACCATACTGCCCAGCGCCGCCAGCGGCAGCAAAGAGACCAGACTGGCAAGCTGATACGCATTGACCACCCAGATGGACGCTGAGGACGACGCATGCAGGTCCCGCGCAATATCGGGCAGGGCCACGTTGGCAATGGCGTAATCCAACAAGGCCATCAGCACGGAAAGCGAGACCGCCAGCATGGCCCACATCCGCGCGCGGCCATACAGGCCTGCCGTGGCTGCCGGTTCTACCGTCGTTCCTGCGTTCTGCGCATGTTCATTCATCAGCCTGATCATTCCTTTTCTGACGTCTCACGTCCTGCGCCGGTGGACTTCTGTGCCACCCTGAACCGGAAAGGGGAAGGCCAGTCAGGCTTACTGGTCTTTCTGCGGCATACCACCAGACAACGCAGCACAGGCACCAGCACACGGAATTGTGCGCGTGCGGAGAGAGTGGATTTATTCATTTATGAAATAACAAGAAATCTCCTGCTCCTGACTGGCCCTGCGTTTTCTGGCTGCTCCCCCACCGGAAAAGACGACAACCCCCTGCCTGCACGAATGGTTGACATTCAGGCCCCGTCCCGCTCCATCCTCGGGCCATGACGCCTTTACTCGCCTCAGGCCTGACAGCCACCGCCATCATCCTGCTCATGCTCCTGATCGGCGTGGCGCGCCTCAACCCCTTTGTGACGCTCTTTATCGTCTCCGTCGGGCTGGCTCTGGCAACGGGCATGCCAACGGAGCAGGCCATCAGTTCTTTTGAAAACGGCATGGGCCACGTTCTGGGGCATGTGGCGGGTGTTGTGGCACTGGGCACCATGCTGGGGAAAATTCTGGCGGAAACCGGCGGCGCGGACCAGATCGCCCTGACCATTTCCCGCATGGCCGGAAAGAAACATCTGTCCTGGGCCATGATGGTGATTGGCCTGCTGGTCGGGCTGCCAGTTTTTTTTGAAGTCGGGTTCGTGCTGCTAATTCCGCTGGCCTTCATTCTCTCCCGCCGCAACACGTTGCCTCTGCCCGTTCTGGCCTTTCCTATGGCGGCGGCCTTATCCGTCACGCATGCCATGGTGCCCCCGCATCCGGCCACGTTGCTGGCGATTACGGCGTATCATGCCAACACGGCCCGCACGCTGTTCTGGGGGATTGTGATTGGCACGCCCATCGCAGCGCTCGCGGGGCCGGTTTACACCTGGTACATCGCACCACGCATCGGCGCGCTGGCTCCCACGGCGCTGGAGGAGCAGTTTACCGGCGAGTTTGAGCACGACAAGCTGCCGTCCTTTGCGCTTTCCTGCGCGACGTTGCTTAGCCCGGTTGTGTTGATGCTGGGTGGCGCGCTGGCTGAACTGGTCTGGCCCGCAACAGCCCTGCCCTACCGTATTCTGCATTTTCTGGGGAACACGGATATTGCCCTGCTTGTCGCGACGCTGATGTCTTTCTGGCTGATGGGTAGCCTCAGTGGCCTCTCCCGTGAGACTGTTCTGCGCTTCAGCAATGAATGTCTGGCCCCGACAGCCACCATCATGCTGCTGATTGGCGCAGGCGGGGGATTCGGGCGGGAACTGATAGACAGCGGGCTCTCCCACGCCATTACAAATCTGGCGCTGGGCGCGCATGTGCCGTTGCTGGTTCTGGCATGGATGCTTGCCCTGCTGGTCCGTATTGCCACGGGTTCCGCGACGGTCGCCACCACAACAGCCTCCGGTATTGTCGGCCCCATTCTGGCTGCGTCCCATTCTGTCTCACCGGAACTGCTGGTGCTGGTGACAGGAGCTGGCTCCGTGGGGCTAAGCCTGATGAATGATGCAGGCTTCTGGCAGATGAAGGAATATCTGGGGATGAACCTCTCACAGACCCTGCGGAGCTGGACGATGATTGAAACGCTCATTGCCGTCCTCGGCCTGCTGATCTGCCTGCCGCTGTCCTGGGTGATTCACTAACCCCCAACAAAAAGGGCCCCCTATTTCCAGAGGGCCTTTTTCAAAAATCCTGACCTGAGCTGGCCGGGTATCTTTATGTGGGAACAGACTGCTTTTTGAAGCAACATCCAACCCCCGGCAGGCCTGACGGCCCTGTCCCTCCGGATCTAAAAGAGGGATTTATTTGGAATACGGGTTTTTCGTGCCGCGCGTTTGCAGGCGGATCGGCACGCCCGGCAGATTAAAGGTCTCACGCAGGCCGTTCACCAGATACCGTTTGTAATCTTCTGGCGTCTGCTCGGCGCGGGTGCCAAAAATCACGAATGTCGGCGGGCGGGCTTTCACCTGCGTCATATAACGCAGCTTCAGGCGGCGGCCATCCACCAGCGGCGGCGCATGGCGTTCCAGCGCTTCCTCAAACCAGCGGTTCAGCGCACCGGTCGGCACACGGGCATTCCACACCTCACACGCTTCCCGCACGGCGGGCAGCAGCCGATGCACGGAGGCCCCCGTCAGCGCGGAGAACGTCACCACCGGCACGCCCCGCATCTGGGCAAGGGAAATGCTCAGGCGGTCCAGAATAGCCTGACGCGTGGCATTGCGGTCTTCCACCGCATCCCATTTGTTCAGGGCCAGCACACAGGCCCGGCCTTCACGCTCAATCAGGCGGGCAATCTGCAAATCCTGCTCATGCACACCCAGCGTGGCGTCCAACACCAGCACCGCCACTTCCGCCATTTTCAGGGCTTCAATAGAGGCGGATACCGACATTTTTTCCAGCGCTTCATCAATCCGGGCCTTACGCCGCAGACCGGCGGTGTCCACCACCTCAAACACATCGCCTTCATCATGCAGCGTTACCGCGACGGAATCGCGCGTCAGGCCGGGTTCCGGCCCGGTAATCATCCGCTCTTCTCCCAGTAGGGAGTTCAGAAGCGTGGATTTCCCGGCATTCGGGCGGCCAACAATCGCAATCCGGATCGGGCCGGGCGGTCGGGCGGGGAGAACAATTTCCGCATCCGGGTCCAGTGCCTCTGCATCTGGCTCGAATGCGTCTTCTTCCTCAAATACGTCCTCTGGTTCCGGCTCCGGCGGCAGATGGTCAACAATCTCGCCCATCAGGTCAGACAGACCTTCCCCGTGCTCGGCAGAAACCGCAACAGGTTCCCCGAGCCCCAGAGAATAGGCTTCCATGGCAGAGGCCGCACCACCGCGCCCTTCCGCCTTGTTGGCCACCAGCATAACCGGCCGCCCCTGCTTGCGCACCCATGCGGCAAAATGCTCGTCCGCCGGGGTAATCCCTGCACGCGCATCAATGCAGAACAGCACAAGTACGGCATCCCGCACGGCACTTTCGGACGAGGCCCGCATACGCCCGAACAGCGTGTTGGGAGCAGCCTCTTCCAGTCCTGCCGTATCGACCAGACGGATGGTGCGCCCCCGCAGGACAGCCAGACCTTCCTTACGGTCACGCGTGACACCGGGGGTGTCCGCCACCAGCGCCTGACGGCGGCCAACAAGGCGGTTAAACAGAGTCGATTTGCCAACATTCGGGCGGCCAACAATAGCCACCAGAGGGAGATCAGCAGAAGGTACAGGCGCAACAGGCCGCATGGGCCGCCGGCGATCAGCCATAAGAACGAAGCTTTCCGTCGTTGGTGACAATCAGCATCTGCTCGTCAACAACAATAGGGGGAACAAAAGAAACCTGATCCGTGGAATCCACGGAAATAATGGCACCCGTCGTCGGGTTGACGCGCACAACACCGTTGCCCGGCATGGTGCTGACGCACACAAGCTGGCCACCGGCCATAACCGGGCCAATCCATGTCACAATATTTTTGCTGACATCGACGCGCTCAAACCGGCGGAGCTGCGTAATCCAGCGCACATGGCCGGAAAGACGATCAATACAGGCAAGCTGATCATCCTGAGACAGGACATAGAGCCAGTCCCCCACGCACAGCAGGCTGTTCTGGCTCCCGACGGCACGCTCCCACAGGCGGCGGCCTGTCCGGATATCCACCGCAGCCATAACCTGCGCCAGACTGACGGCGTAAACCGTGCTGTCCACCACAACCGGCAGGCCACGCACACAGGCCAGATTCAGCGTACTGGCCTGACTGCCGACGTTGCCGAGCATGTCACTCCAGACAACCTCACCACTTTCCGCGCGGAAAGCCACAAGGTCTCCCCCGCCAAACCCGGCGATAACCACACCATTCACCACCGCCGGAGCGGGCTGGCCGAACACCGTGGTTTCCGCCGCCGTCGCCGTGTAGGACCAGAGCTGGCTGCCGGTTGCGGCATCCAGCGCAAACAGGCGCTCGTCAATGGTTGCAAAAAAGACGCGGCCATCCGCAATGGTCGGCGCGGAGCGGCCCGGCGTCCCGAAATCGGAACGCCATTTGACCTTACCAGTCGCCGCATTGACGGCCAGCGCCTGAGAAATACCGTCAATGATATAGACCGTATCCCCATCCACGCCGATGCCGCCGCCCACGTTGCTGGACTGAAGCTTCTTGGGTTTGGGTTGATGGTCCACAAATGTGACATATGCGGCCAGCTAAACGCCCGCACCACACACCGGGCATCCATGATGAACAGGCGCCCGTCATGCACCACAGGCGGAGACTGGATCAGCCCGCGGCCAAAGTCGCCCAGAGCCGCCCATGCCAGCAGATCCGGTTCGGAAATGCCCGCCCCGATATCCTTCGTCCAGCGCGGGTGCAGCCCACCCCAGCGGTAGTTGCTGCCAACATGCGAGGTCACGCGGCCAACCAGCGGCCAGTCTGAAACCGAAACCGCTTCCGGCAGGGTAATGGGGGTGTGGTCTTCCTTATCGACCGTCAGCCCCGCGCCGGAGGACAGCACATTGGTGCGGTGGCCTGCCAGAATGGGCTTTTCATCTTCATCAAACAGGCTGCAACCCGCCAGAACGGGCATCATGGCGGCCCCGGCCAGAAGCTTTCTGCGTGCGACGGACGGACGGCCAAAAAAGCCGGAGCGTGTTTTGCCGGAGTCTGTTTTGCCAGCGTCTGTTTTATTACTCATGATGCCTCACCCTGCCGACGGATCAAGAGCCTGGGACAGCGCCTGAGCCCTGTTCCGCACGCCCGAAGGAACGTCCTGCGCCGCGGCCAGCACGGCAAATTTCTTACGGGCGTCATCCAGATGCCCTTCACGGACATCCAGCGTCGCCAGAGCTTCTGTCGCCAGACCATTCCACGGCCTGCCGCTGCCAGTCAGCAGAGAAAGGCGTGAGCGCAGCGTAGCCGGGTCCTCCGCATCAAGCTGTTTCTGGCACCATAGCAGCGTCGCCAGATCCCGCAGGACAGGGTCCGCACTCTGGTCCGTCTGTACGGCATCCCATGCTGCCAGAGCCGCTTTGACATCCCCATGCACGGCCTGCACAGCACCTTCCTGCAGGCGGGCCAGTGTTGCCACACCTTTGGGGGCGGTCGCCACCAGCTTCTGCAAGGCAGAAAGGCCGGTCTGGGCCGTTTCCGTCAGCGGCGTCTGTGTGGAGAGAGCGGGCGGAAGATGATCCGTCTCACGCAGGGCTGTCAGATAGGAGCCTGTGGCGGCAAGAGAGGCCGATTTCTGGCTGGACACATGCCATGACCACGCCCCGGCCCCGATCACCACGGCGGCGATCACCCCGATCCCGAGACCAGCATAACGGCGAGCAGTCTGACGCAGGCGTTCAGCCTTCAATTCGTCGTCAACTTCCTTGAAAACATCTTCTGCCACGTCTGGCTGGTTCCCGTTCTGACTATGATGCGTGCGTAATCGGCACTTCTGCCCTATGCACACCCATCATACAAGCCACCTGCGAGAAAGACACCCCTTAACATACGTGGCAGAAGGCCAGCTTTCAGTGCGCGCTGCCCCCGAATTTTGCGCTTGCGGCTTTCAGTGAGGCTGTCAGATGCACAAATTGCCGGCAATCCGCTTCTGCACGGTGGAACTGCCTTCATGAATATGGGCAATTTTTTCCCGCGCCTCATTGCTGATGGCGGTTTCTTCCTTGTTCGCCGTGCGGGCAACACAGGTATTATAGGCCCGGGCGGCCTTTTCATACGCTGTCACCTTGTCCACGCTGGCATTGTAATGCTCAACGGATGACACATCGACAGACGGTGCCGCAGGCTCCGCCCCGCAGGCAGGCGCACCCCATGCTCCGGTTGCGGCCCGAGCCGTCCCGGAGTCTGCCAGACCAGCCCCGGCCAGCAGGCCACCCAAAACCAGAAAAAAACCTTTCCTCATTCTCAATTTCCCTGTTCTGCACGCCATCTCCGGCCCGAACCTTCGGGCGGCCACTGGCATGCCTGCGCGTTCACATGACACAGGCCGTGCAAATGTCCATCCCCCGCCTTCTGCACCCTGTTGTGGGCCAGAATACGGCATAAAATTTCCTTCCGTGCCGCGCACTTGGAAAAACGGGGAGAGGCCCGTATAGACTCTTTCCAATGCGCATTCTCTTCATCACGGCCACACGCCTTGGCGATGCCGTGCTCTCGACCGGCCTTCTGGCTCACCTTATCCAGATCTACCCCAATGCGCGTTTTACCATTGCCTGCGGGCCTGTGGCCGCCGGGTTATTTCAGAACCTGCCCGGACTCGAACGCGTGATCATCATGACCAAGCGCCCGCATGACCGACACTGGCTGGATTTGTGGAAAGCCTGCATTGGCCAGAAATGGGATCTCGCACTTGATCTGCGTGGCTCCGCCACCACGTTTTTCCTGCGCACGCGCAAACGGATGATCATGCGCGGGGGCCGCCGCCCCGGCCTGCGGCTGAACCATCTTGCGCAGCTTTTTCACCTCTCCCCTGCGCCGATGCCAACAGTCTGGCTTTCCGAGGCGGACAAAACCCTCGCCAGTCAGATCGTTCCTGCCGAGGGCGGCCCGGTTATTGCTCTTGGCCCCACGGCCAACTGGACCGGCAAAATCTGGCCCACAGAGCGCTATCTGCCGCTATGGGCGGACCTGTCCCGCCAGAACCCGGCGGCGCGCCCGGCCATTTTCTACGGCCCCGGTGAGCAGGAACGCGCCCTTGCGCTGCCTGTTCTGCAAGCCCTGCCGAACGCGATTGATGCCGGTGGCCGGTTCTCACTGACACAGGTTGCCGCCATGCTGGCCCGGTGCCGCCTGTTTATCGGGAACGATTCCGGCCTCATGCATCTGGCGGCAGCGGCAGGAACGCCGACTCTGGGGCTTTTTGGCCCCTCCCGCGCCTCGGAATATGCTCCGTCAGGCCGCTGCGCCACATGGATTGCCGCCCCCGGACCGGAGGGGGAAGCCCCCATTGCCGGACTCTCCGTTGCGGCTGTCACACAGGCGGCCTCTACCCTGCTGGCGGAAACACACGCATGACCGGACACGTCCCCTCCTCCCCCTCCGCGTTGCGCACGTTATGGCCGGAGCGCCCACCGGCGGGGCTGAACTGTTTTTTGAACGGCTCTGTATGGCGCAGGCTGCGTCCGGCCTTTCCGTCCTGCCCATCATCCGCAAGGACGCAGCCGTGCAGCCCGTATGCAGCTGGTGGAGCCCCCGCCTGTGAACTGAATTTTGGCGGCCTGACAGACTGGCGGACGCGCCCGCAAATCCGCGCGCGCCTCAAACAGTTTGCCCCACGCGTGACGGTTGCCTGGATGAACCGGGCGGCGCGCTTCACCCCACAGGGAGACTGGATTCTGGCCGGGCGGCTCGGCGGGTTTTATGATCTGTCCTATTATCGCCGCTGCTCACACCTGATTGGCAACACCCACGCTGGTGCGCTGGATGCGCGAGCAGGGCTGGCCGCAGGATCGGGTGCATTACCTGCCCAATTTTGCAACAGAACTGGCCAGCACGCTCCCCGTCCGCCCGGAAGGCCTGCCCCCCGGCGCGCCTTTTCTTCTGGCTCTGGGCCGCCTGCATACCAACAAGGCGTTTGATGTGCTGATCCGCGCCATGGCGCACCTTCCCGGCGTCTGGCTGGTTATTGCCGGGGAAGGCCCGGAACGCGCCGCACTGGAAGACCTTGCCCGCAAGGAAGGCGTGGCCGACCGTGTGCTGATGCCCGGCTGGGCCACACAGCCCGGCGGCCTGATTCGCGCCTGCTCGGCCCTTGTCTGCCCCTCCCGGCATGAACCGCTGGGCAATGTGGTGATTGAAGGGTTTTCAGCCCGGAAGCCCGTGGTGGCCGCAGCCTCGCAAGGCCCAACGGAACTGATCCGCTCCGGAGAAAATGGGCTTCTGGCCCCGGTGGAAGATGACCGCGCCCTCGCACAGCAACTCGCCGCTGTGCTGGAAGACCCGGTGAGAGCGAGCAAACTCGCCGCCGCAGGCCGCGCGGACTATGATCAGACGTTTGCCACAGCCCCTGTGCTCCGGGCATGGTCGGACTTCCTGTCCACAGTGGAGGCGCCCTGATGTGCGGCATTGGTGGTCTGGTTTACACACGCGGCACGCCCCCCTGCGGGCAGAATGTGCTGGACCGCATGGCCGCCGCCCTGCAACATCGCGGCCCGGATGGCGCGCATTTTGCCCGCTTTCCGCACGCGGACCTGATCCACACGCGGCTCTCGATTATTGATATTGCAGGCGGGGATCAGCCTCTTTCCGCAGGGTCCGGCACCCTGATTGCCAATGGCGAGATCTATAATGATCCGGAGATCCGCACGGAAATCGGCCCCGATCATTTTAAAACCGGTAGCGACTGTGAATCCCCCCTGCGGCTCTGGGAACGGCATGGCGCGGACTTCCCCCGCCATCTGCGCGGCATGTATGCCATTGCGTTGTATGACAGCGCACAGGATGAGCTTCTGCTCTGCCGGGACCCATTTGGCATAAAGCCGCTCTATTTCACGGAATTTGACGGCGGCGTCGCGTTTGCGTCCGAACCCGCCGTCCTGCTGGCCGCAGGCTTGCGCCGCGCACGGAGTCGTCCTCCGCGCGGGATGAACTGCTGCAACTTCAGTTCACCACCGGACGGGAGACGATTTTCAAAGGCATCTCCCGTGTCCTGCCGGGTGAGACACTCCGCATCGTGCAGGGCCGTATTCTGGACCGCCAGCGGCTTTCCCCCCTCCCCTCCCGGCCGGACACCCGCCACACCCTGACGGAAGAGGCTGCACTGGCCCGTCTGGACGACGCACTGATGAACAGCGTTCAGGCGCATGACGCGCGGATGTGCCATTCGGCCTGTTCCTGTCCGGCGGGATTGACAGCGCAAGCCTGCTGACAGCCATGAGCCGCCTGCCCCGTCCTGAAAAATTACGCACATGGACAGCCGTTTTTGACGCCCGCAACGCAGCGGATGAGGCCGACGCCGCCACAGCCCTCGCCCGCGCAGCGCAGACTGAGCATCAGACCGTACGCATTACCGCCGCCATGGTCTGGCAGCATCTGCCAGCCATAGCCACATGCATGGATGATCCTGCGGCCGATTACGCCATTATCCCCACATGGTTTCTGGCGCGCGAAGCCGCCAGGGATGTCCGCGTGATCCTGTCTGGTGAAGGCGGGGATGAACTGTTTGCGGGCTACGGCCGGTATCGCTCCGCCATACGCCCATGGTGGCAGGGCGGACGCCGCATGTGGCGGCAGGGCATGTTTGACCGTCTGGACACGCTCCGCCAGCGGCCCGCACACTGGCGCGATGGCCTTATGGCCGCCGAGATGTGTGCGGCAAACGCACCCACCCGCCTGTCCGCCGTGCAATCCGTCGATATTGCGGAATGGCTGCCCAATGACCTCCTGCTCAAGCTGGACCGGTGCCTGATGGCCCACGGGCTGGAAGGCCGCACACCCCTGCTGGACCCGGCTGTGGCAGATCTGGCCTGGCGTCTGCCCGACACGCTCCGTGTGCGGGATGATAAAGGCAAATGGCTGCTCCGCCGCTGGCTGGAACAGCACTGCCCCGCAGCCCGCCCCTTTGCCCCCAAACAGGGCTTTACCGTGCCCATCGGCACATGGATTGCGCAGGATGGAGCGCGGCTGGGGCAGCTTGTTGCACAACAGGACTGCATTCAGGAAATTGCCAGACCCGAGCGGGTACGGGCACTCTTTCAGGCAGCCGCAGGCCGCAAAACCGGCCCCGCTGCATGGACGTTACTGTTCTATACCCTGTGGCACCGCACACATATCCACGGGCTTGCCCCGGCAGGAGATGTTTTTGAAACACTCAGCCGGCCGTTATAAAGTCTGCCTCATCATCGGGAGCACCTGTCATGCCAACCTCTTCCCATAGTGCCCTGCTGGAAAACCGGACCGTTCTGAAACTCTCCGGCGCGGATCGGGTCAAATTCCTGCAAGGACTTGTGACGGCCGACGTCGCAGCCCTTGAGCCGGGGCAGGCCACATGGTCCGCCTGCCTGACACCGCAAGGCCGCTGGCAGGCAGATTTCTTTCTGGTGTCAGACCCGGATGAGACCTGCCTGTTGCTCGACTGCGCCAGTGAGCAGGCGGACGCCCTGTGCAAACAGCTCCTGCGCTTTCGTCTGCGGGCCGATGTTCAGATGGAACCTACCGGCATGCGCGTTATGGTCGCATGGGGGAACGCGCCAGATGCAGCCCTGCTGGAAAACAGCATCAGCTTTGCCGACCCGCGCCTGCCCGCCGCCGGGTGGCGTCTGCTGGATGTGCCGGAAGCCACACAGCCGACCGACACCCCTCAGGACTACAATCTGCACCGGCTGATTCTGGGCCTGCCCGACGGGGTGCAGGATTGTGAAGTGGGCCGCACACTGGCCGCCGAGGCCAATATGGACCTGCTGGGCGGTGTCTCATGGAGCAAAGGCTGCTATATGGGGCAGGAAGTAACGGCCCGTATGCATTACCGCACGCTGGTCAAAAAACGCATGGTCCCGGTTGCCAGCACCGGCCCGATGCCCGCCCCCGGCACACCCGTTCTGGCCGGAGGTGTGGAGGTGGGCACGCTCTGCTCTTCACAGGATCATGTCGGGCTTGCTTTGCTCAAAACCAGTGCTGTGACACAAAAGCTGGATTGTGGCGGGCATACCCTTGTGCCCCGCCCGCCCGTCTGGCTTGCTGAGGCCCTTGTCCCGCCCCAGCCGCCTGCATCCACCTTTAACCCGGATTCGTCTTCTTCCTCATGACCTATCAGCCCCCCGCCCCCTCTGCTCTTTCCGCCATGCTGGACACCGTTAAATTCGATGCCTCCGGCCTGATCGCCGCCATTGCGCAGCAGCATGACACCGGCGAAGTGCTGATGATTGCCTGGATGACGCGTGAAGCCCTTCAGGAAACACTGGAGACAGGCCGCGTCTGCTATTTCTCCCGCAGCCGTAAAAAGCTCTGGCGCAAAGGGGAAACATCCGGACAAATCCAGTATCTGACTGAAGCCCGTCTGGATTGCGATGCAGATGCCGTGCTGCTTCTGGTCAACCAGATTGGCGTTGCCTGCCACACAGGCCGCCGCAGCTGTTTCTATCGCGCTTCAGGCCTGAAGGCTGGTGGAACTGATGAAGCCGGAAATCGACCCGAACGCGCTTTACGGCAAAAAGGCTTAACAGGAATATTGGACAGAGGCTGCTCAACAGGCGGCCTCTGCCAGCACCTGAAGCACAGCGTCTGCCGCGGCTTCCGCTGGCAGCGTACCCCCGGGCCCCTGCAAACCCTGCAACACGGTTTTAAAGGCTTCCTTCTGTTCGTGGGCCATCTCAGGGTCTTCAAACAAGGCCCGCACGGCGCGTGCCAGCACGGAGGGACGACACTGTTCCTGCAACAGTTCCGGCACCACGGCCCGGCCCGCCAGCAGATTGACCATTGCCACATACGGCACACGGATCAGCCGCCGCGCCATAAAGGCCGTCAGGGGGTTCACCCGATAGGTCACCGCCATGGGCACCCCGGCCAGCGCAAGTTCCAGCGTAGATGTGCCAGACTTTGTCAGCGCGGCTCCGGCTGCGGCAAAGGCATCATGCTTGTCCTGCACATCCGTCACAATCACCGGGCGCACCGGCCAACGGGCTGTCTCACGGGCCACGGTCGCCGCGACAACAGGAGAGACTGGAATAACGGGCACCACATCCGGCATCTCCTGCCGCAACAGAGCCAGCATTTTTCCAAACACCGGCAACAGGCGCGGCGCTTCGGAACGCCGGCTACCGGGCATCAGAATCAGGACGTGTGCGCCCTCTTTCACCCCATGCTTGCGGTAGAAGCGCGCGGCATCGCCCGTCTCCGCTCCTGATTGCAGCACCGGATGCCCGACAAACTTTGTCAGCAATCCATGCTTGCTAAAAAACTCTTCTTCAAACGGCAGAAGGCACAACAGCTCTTCCCACAAGCCGGGGAATTCCTTCACCCGTTTCTGCCGCCACGCCCAGACCTGCGGGGCCACGTAATGCACGCGGGGGATGCCCAGCCCCCGAATGCGACGCAGCACACGCAGGGCAAAACCGGGGCTGTCAATTGTCACCACAAGGTCCGGCCTGCGGGCTTCAATATCCTGCACAGCCTCATTCAGCCGGGCTGAGAGCGCGCGCAGGCGCGGCAGCACTTCCACCAGCCCCATTACGGCCAGATCCCGCATGGGGAACAGGCTGCGCAGCCCCTGCTCCTCCATACGCACACCACCCACACCGGCAAAGCGGATGGCCGGGTTACGCGCACGCAGCGCCTGCATCAAGCGGGCGCCCAGCACGTCACCGCTCGCCTCACCAGCCAGAATCCAGATCAGGGGAGCAGAAGCGGGAGAAGGAATATGCGCATCCATAAACCACGCATACCGGCGCACCCGGCGCAGCACAATCTCAGAAAAACCTTTCCGATCCGGGTGTCTCCATCTTATGCCCTACAGCATCAGACAAAATATCGGACACAGCAGAAAGAGGTCTCGTGACTGTTAGCCAATATCTCAGAGAATGGACGGACGATCCGGTCAAAAATCTTCTGGCGGGCATGGTTGGAACTTTTGCCCTCATCCCGGAAGTCATTGCCTTTTCCTACGCTGCAGGTGTGGCGCCGGCGGTGGGGCTGTTTGCCTCCTTTGTCATCAGCATCGCCATTGCCATTACGGGCGGCAGACCGGGAATGATTTCCGGCGCTGCCGGGTCTGTCGCTCTGGTCGCGGCGGACCTCGTGCATGGGCATGGGTTTGAGTATCTGCTGCTTGCTACCCTTCTGGCCGGGGCCTTTCAGATCGGGTTTGGCCTGCTCAGACTGCAAAGCATGATGCGCTTTGTCTCTCGAGAGGTGGAGACAGGGTTTGTCAACGCGCTCGGCCTGCTGATTTTTTCCGCACAGATTCCACAGATGCTGCATGTCACATGGCACACCTACGCGCTCATTGCTCTGGGGCTGGCCATTGTCTATCTGCTGCCCCGCCTGACAACCGCCATCCCCTCCCCCCTGATCTGTATTCTGGTGCTGACGGGCCTGACCATGGCCGTGCCCATGCCTGTCCATGTGGTGTCTGATCTGGGGGCGCTGCCCACCGGCCTGCCGTCCTTCACGCTGCCGCATGTGCCGCTGACGCTGGACACATTTAAAATCGTTCTGCCCTACGCCTTTGCCATGGCCATGGTCGGGCTGCTGGAATCCCTCATGACCGCCACGGTGGTGGATGAAATGACAGACACCCACAGCAACAAGCGCATGGAATGTACAGGCCTTGGCCTCTCCAACATTTTTGTCGGCCTGTTTGGCGGCATGGCAGGCTGCGGGATGATCGGCCAGACGGTTGGCAACCTGCGCTACGGGGGGCGCGGTCGGCTTTCCACCTTTACTGCCGGGGCGTTCCTGCTGCTACTTCTGGTCGCCTTTCATGGTTTTGTGGCCCGCGTACCTGTCGCGGCTCTAGTGGCCATCATGATCATGGTGTCCGTGAGCACGTTTTCATGGTCCTCCCTGCGGGACCTTGTGCGCCACCCGCGCCTGTCTTCCACCGTCATGCTGGTCACGGTTCTGGTGGTGGTGCTCACGCATGATCTGGCGGCGGGGGTTGCCTGCGGCGTGCTTCTGAGCGGCCTGTTCTTCTCCTTTCAGGTCATGACACTTCTGAAAATTACTGACACCCTCGGCCCGGATGGCATAACCCGTACCTATTACATTCACGGGCAGGTCTTTTTTGCTTCCGCCAGCCTCCTGTCTGACGCCGTTGATTTTCAGGACACGGCCACACACATCGTGCTGGACCTGAAAGACGCCCGTCTGTGGGACATCAGTGCTGCCGACACGCTGGAAAAAATCGTCTCCCGGCTGCAAGGACGTGGCAAAACCGTGCAGATCCTCAACCCGGATGCCCGAGCCGCTCAGCTTCTGAACGCGCTGGGCCATGACACACTTCTGGCAGAGACACAGATCTCTCCGTCTACTTAATGAAGCTTTCAGAGTAGTCTTACAAAAAACCCCGCCAGATTTTCCGTCTGGCGGGGTTTTTTATCAGAATTTTTCATCCGGCTTTTAAGAGCAGCAACTCCACAATCAGGCAACGCGCTTCGTCTGTTTTGGCACCAGCCGCAAGGCCAGCAGACCAGCCGCGAGTGCGGCATAGATAAATGGCTCCACATGCCAGGTTTTAAAGGCGATGGTGTAATGCACAGAGGCCAGTATCATGGCCACATACACCAGCTTATGCAGCTTTGCCCAACGCCGCCCCAGAGCCATAATCGCTCTGCGGGTAGATGTCAGAGCCAGCACGAGCAGGATCAGAAATGTCAGAAGCCCGAACGTCAGGAACGGGCGGGACGTAAAATCCTTCCACAGGACATGCGTATCAAAATGCCGCGCCACACCAGCATAAAACACGACATGCAACGCCGCATAGGTAAATGCCAGCAAACCGAGCGGCCTGCGATAGACCATGAAATCCAGCTTGGCAAAACGTCTTAACGGGCTGACCGCCAGTGAGATCAGCAAAAACCGGAACGCCCACCGCCCGAATTCATGCAAACAGGCCGAAACCGGATTAGGCCCCAGCATGTTTGCCATGCCCTGTGCCAGCACCAGCACAGCAGGAAGCAAGCCAAACAGATAAAGAAAAATCTGCCGCGTTAACGGCGAAAAACGGGAACGCCGCCGCCCTGAAGGTGCTGGAGCCATCTGCCTAAAAATCCTTCCTCAGATCCATACCGCGATACAAACCGGCAACCTGTTCCGCATAGCCGTTAAACAGCCGCGTGGGTCTGCGCGCTGTCCGGAACAGACTGCCCTCGCCAATAACCTGCTCGCTCGACTGGCTCCAGCGCGGATGGTCCACGTCCGGATTAACATTGGCGTAAAACCCGTATTCTTCCGGCGCCATCCTGTTCCAGCTTGTGGGGGGCTGCTGATCTGTCACGGTAATACGCGTGATGGATTTGATGCCTTTAAAGCCATATTTCCACGGCACAACCAGCCGGATGGGCGCACCATTCTGGGCAGGAAGCGCCTCCCCATACACCCCGGTTGCCAGCAGGGTGAGCGGATGCATGGCCTCATCCAGCCTCAGCCCTTCCACATACGGCCAGCTCAGTGAAAATAACCCGCCCCGCTGACCCGGCATTTCAGAAGGCCGGACAACAGACGTAAACGCAACATAGCGCGCCCCTGCCTTGACCCCGGCAGCCCGCAACAGTGCCCCCAGCTCAAACCCCTGCCACGGGATCACCATGGACCACGCCTCAACGCACCGCATCCGATACAGCCGGTCCTCATGCCCGAAGCGCGCGCCCAGCGCATCCAGATCCCAGGTTTGCGGGTGATCAACCATCCCGTCCACCTGCACCTGCCACGGGCGAGGGTGAAACCCGCCGGACAGTTCTGCCGGGTCACTCTTCTCCATCCCGAATTCATAAAAATTATTATAATGTGTGACATCATCGCGAGGTGTCGGCGTTTCAGCCGCTGGCCAGCCGCGTGCAGACTCCGCAACAGGCGCATCAGCCTGTGCCATACCGGGCCTGAGGCCACCGGCCAGAACACCCCCGACAGCCGTGCCCAGCAAAGCCCGACGTGAAAAAAACAGCCGACGCGGCGTAATATCCGAGGAAGCCGGGCGAGGATAGCGATACACAGCCATAAGGAAGCCCCTTCCTTTTTTACAGAACTCTAACCAGTCCGTTCAGTGAAAACGAAAGTCTGGCGGATGTATATGGAAAAAAGCGTCATGAAACTTTGGTAGCCGTCCACACCGCCCGGCCTTACGCCGCATTTCGTGTAACAGCGCCATGCAGGAAACCACATGAGCCGCCCGGCCGTTTCTGCCATACTCCGCGCACACACAAGAACAGGGACTTGCAGAATGACGACGCAGCAGACCATTGGGTTTATCGGCTTTGGCGCCATGGCCAGCCGGATGGGGGACAACCTGAAAAAGGCCGGATACGCTCTGGTTGCCTATACCCCCTCCGGCAAGGGAGGCGATGGCACCACGCCATTCCTCCCGACCCCTGCCGATGTCGCGCGCAAAGCGGATATCATCCTTGTCTGCGTGCCGGATGATGAAGCACTGGCCGCCGCCATGTATGGAGAACATGGCGCACTGGCAGGTACCCACGCAAACCAGTTGCTGCTCAACACAAGCTCTGTCTCCCCAGAAGCGACGGATGCGCTCCAGAAAGCCGGGCAAGAGAAACAGGTCTGTGTGATTGACTGCCCTGTATCCGGCAGCACGCCGGAAGCTGAAGCCGCCGCTCTGGTTGTGCTGGCCGGGGGTGACGACGCCCTGCTGGAACGCGCCCGCCCCGTATTTGACTGCATTGGCAAGACAACCATCCACGCCGGGCCGTCTGGCAGCGGCGCACGGCTAAAACTGGTGATTAACGGGATTATGGGGGCTGGCCTTGCGGCCGTAGCGGAAACCATTGCCTACGGTCTGGCGGCGGGGCTGGACCGCTCGATGCTGTTTGATGCGCTGGGAGAAGTCGCTGTCATCTCCCCCCACCACAAACGTAAAATCCGGGCCGCTAAGGAGGGAGACTTCACGCCGCAGTTCCCCACCCGCCTGATGCAGAAGGACATGCGCCTGCTGCTGGATGCCGCCGCCCGTCAGGCTGTGCCCATGCCGACCATGGCCGCCACAACGCAGCAACTCTCCCTCACCCGTCGCGCTGCCGCGAATGAGGACTATTCTGCCCTGATCGGGTGATGGAACATATCGTCGCGAATGATGCCTGAGGACTCACCGCAGCAAGGCGGGACTGGTCAGCAAAGCGGGGCCGGAAAACCGGCTGCGCCGGATGGCCACGGGAGCCTCGCCAGCCTGCGCAATATTGGCAAGGCCGCACTTGCGGACTTTGCCGTGCTGGAGATCCAGACAATCGGGCAGCTTGCCGGGCAGGACGCGGACCACCTTTATCTGACGCTCTGCCAGAAAACCCGGCAGCGGCATGACCCTGCGTGCATGATGTCTTTGCCGCGGCCATTCATCAGGCCCGCACGGGAGAAGCCAGAAACTGGTGGAGCTTTACGCCACAGCGCAAAGCACGCCAGCAGGACGGCAGCTTTCCGGTTTATAGCCCCGGTTTATAACGCTGGCTCGCCGGACTTCTGAAACATGCGGGCCGCCTTCCAGCCCG
>NZ_BAJW01000010.1 GCF_000613905.1 Acetobacter persici JCM 25330 | reverse complement strand
CTGCCGCCCCCGTGGCCGCAGCCCCGGCCGACCTCTCCCGCCATCCCGGCGCGGTCAACAGCCCGATGGTTGGTGTGGCGTATCTCACACCTGACCCGTCCTCTCCCCCGTTTGTCAGCGAAGGGCAGATTGTCAGCGCTGGCCAGACCCTGCTGCTGATTGAAGCGATGAAAACCTTCAACCAGATCAAAGCCCCCAAAGCCGGCACGGTGAAAACCCTGCTTGTCACCTCGGGTGACCCGGTGGAATTTGGCCAGCCGCTCGCCATTATCGAGTGATGTTTTCCAAAATCCTCATCGCCAATCGCGGCGAGATTGCCCTTCGTGTCCTGCGCGCCTGCCGGGAACTGGGCATCAAAACCGTAGCGGTTCATTCCACAGCGGATGAAGACGCCATGCATGTGCGTCTGGCGGATGAAGCCGTGTGTATCGGGCCGCCTGCTGCGCGGGAATCCTACCTGAACGTCGCGGCCATTCTGTCCGCCGCGACCATTACCGGCGCGGAAGCCATCCACCCCGGCTATGGCTTTCTGTCTGAAAACGCCGATTTTGCGGAAACGGTGGAAGCTCACGGTCTGGCCTTTATCGGGCCCACGGCGGAGCATATCCGCATGATGGGCGATAAAATTACCGCCAAGACCACCATGGAAATGCTGGGGGTGCCGCTGGTCCCCGGGTCCGATGGGGAGCTGAAAAGTCTGGATGAAGCCCGTGCCGTTGCGGAACAGGTGGGATATCCGGTGCTGATCAAGGCAACCGCAGGTGGTGGCGGGCGCGGCATGAAAGTCGCGCGGGATGCCAGCGAAATTGAGGAAGCCTGGAGCGTGGCCCGCACGGAGGCCCGCACGGCCTTCGGCAATGATGCGGTCTATCTGGAAAAATACCTCGATAAGCCCCGGCATATCGAACTCCAGATTCTGGGCGATAACTACGGCAACGTGGTGCATTTCGGGGAGCGTGACTGCTCCCTGCAGCGCCGCCACCAGAAGCTGCTGGAAGAAGCCGGGTCCCCGGCCATTACAGCAGAGCAGCGCGACACCATTGGCAAAACGGTGACAGACGCCCTTTCCAAAATGGGCTACCGCAATGCCGGCACGCTAGAGTTCCTGTATCAGGACGGGCAGTTCTGCTTCATTGAGATGAACACCCGCCTGCAGGTGGAACATCCGGTGACGGAAATGGTGTGTGATGTTGATCTGGTCCGTGAGCAGATCCGCATCGCGGCAGGAGAAAAGCTGGGCTACACGCAGTCTGACGTCACCTTCTCCGGCCATGCCATTGAATGCCGTATCAATGCGGAAGACCCGGATACCTTTGCCCCGTGCCCCGGCACTGTGGCGGTGTATCACGCACCGGGTGGTCTGGGTGTACGCATCGATAGCGCGCTCTATACTGGTTATAAGGTGCCGCCGTACTATGACAGCATGATTGCCAAGGTTATTGTCCACGCACCGACACGGGCGGAGGCCATTGCCCGCATGCATCGTGCGCTGGATGAATTTGTGGTGGAAGGGATTAAAACCGTTATCCCGCTGCACCGCCGCATTCTGGCTGATCCTGAGTTCCAGAAAGGGGATTACACCATCCACTGGCTGGAACAGTTTACCGCGCGCCCGCACTAAAAGATACGCCTCCCCGGCCGGAGCCTCGCCTTGCGGGCGCCTCTGGCCGGGGTCACAACCCCGTGACATCTTCCCTCTGCACTTGTCCAAACCCGCTGGCTTTTCCAGCGTTGAGGACAGCGCGCAATACGCGCTTTGAGGAGGAAGATCACGCCATGTCTTTTTCAGAAAAACTGGTCGGGAAAACCGCCATTGTCACCGGGGCCGCGCAGGGAATCGGGCGCGGCATCGCCCTGCGTCTGGCCCGCGACGGAGCCTCTGTCGTTCTGACAGACCTCAAGAAAGACAAGCTTGAGGCTGTTGCTGCGGAAATTGAGGCCCTTGGAGGCAAAACGCTTATCCAGACCGCTGATATCAGCCAGCGCGACGAGGTCTTTACCGTCGTGCAGGAAGCCGGGAAGGCGTTTGGCCATGTCGATATCATGATCAACAATGCCGGGATCGCGCATGTGGGTGCGGTTGTGGATGCAACGCCAGAGGATGTGGAAACCATTTTCCGCATCAACGTGCAGGGCACGCTATGGGGTATTCAGGCTGCGGCCAAAGCGTTCAAAGCCCAAAAAAGCAAAGGCAAAATTATTAATGCCTGCTCCATTGCCGGGCATGAGGGCTACGCGTTTCTGGGGATTTATTCCGCCACCAAATTTGCCGTCCGGGCGCTGACGCAGGCGGCAGCCAAGGAACTGGCGTCCTCCGGCATTACCGTCAACGCCTATTGTCCGGGCGTTGTGGGCACAGATATGTGGACGGAAATTGACCGCCGCATGGCGGAAACCACAGGGGCCGAAATTGGGGCAACCTACAAAAAATATGTGGAGGGCATTGCGCTGGGCCGGGTTGAAACACCGGACGATGTGGCAGGGTTTGTGTCCTACCTTGCAAGTATTGATGCGGATTACATGACGGGTCAGTCCGTCATGATCGATGGCGGGCTGGTTTTCCGCTGAGAGGCCACTCTCGCCCAACTAGAACAAGAACCGGGCAAAAAGAAAGGCCCCCGCAGGAGCCTTTCTTCCGTTTTTTACTCAGACCACTACGCTTCAGGCAGCAGACGTCGCCTGAACAGCGTCTTCATTCTCTTCTTCATCGTAGGAGCGGATGCGCGGGTTCTGCCCCACACGCGGCCTGAATTCGCCACGGCGCAGAGCGGTCTCGATATCCTCCAGCGTTGCCCCCGCCGTTTCCGGCACAAGGAAGTAGACAAACAGCACAGAGGCCAGATTGACCCCGGCATAAATCCACATCGTGCCGCCCAGCGTGACAATCTGCACCAGTGTCAGCGCCGTTGAGGTCACCAGCAGATCGGCCCCCCACAGCACAGCGGCATGCACGCTGGTTGCGGCGGCGCGCATGGGCAGCGGGAACAGCTCAGCCCCCAGCAGCCAGCCCACAACCTGAATACCACCAGCATTAAACATCATGAACAGCAGCAGGAACGCGATAATCGCCCAACTCCCGACGCTGCCTTTGTCCGGATGGATGGCAAACATAATGCCCAGCCCGATCAGGCTGAGGACGGACCCCGGCCCCATGATCAGCACCAGACGGCGGCGGCCAATACGGTCCACAAAAATGCAGCCCAGCAGGGTCATGACCAGATAGACAATGGAAATCCCAAGACTGGCCAGCAGCGCTGCGGAATTGCCAAATCCGGCATCCGACAGGAAGGTCGGTGCGTAGTAAATCATCATCTCCAGACCACCGGCCTGCGTGAAGAAGGCAATGCCCAGAGCCGCGATCACCGCCGGACGGGCCCATGGCAGCATCAGGCCTTTCCAGCCGCGCTCGTCCTCATCAATATCCGAGGCATTTTCATGAATTTCCCGGATTTCCCGACGGATGGCCTTGCGGGAACTGCGTACGCGGCTGAGATGCTCAACAGCGGATTCCAGCCCTTCATTTTCCGCGGCCCAGCGCGGGCTTTTGGGCAGGAAGAACATGCACACAAAGACAAATGCCGCAGGCAGAGCTGCAACGGAAATCATCGGGCGCCAGCCCCAGGCTTCCCGCATGGTGAACCCGACGAGGTTTGCAAGGAAAATACCGACACCAATGGCGACGTTAAACATGGTGACCAGATTGCCGCGCTTGCTGGCAGGAGCCAGTTCCGAGATGTAGGTTGGCACCACCTGCGTGGCACCGCCTACGGCAAGCCCCAGAAAAACACGGGCAATAATCAGAGAGGTGACATCCGGCGCGCGGGAACAGGCGACTGCACCAAGCACAAACACACCTGTGACAATCATCACCGAATTACGCCGTCCAAACCGTTCCGACAGCCATGAGACGCACAACGCCCCTACAACCGCGCCGACCAGAATGGCGGAGGTCACCAGTTCTTCCTGACCGGAAGTTAAGTGAAAATCTTTTGTAATAAGAAGAAGAGCGCCGGAAATAATACCCGTATCATACCCGTAAAGACCGCCACATATGGCAGCAACAAGTGCAGCTATCCACAAGACACGGTGGGCATGAGGGGAGATTTCGACGTTCGCGATTGCTTCCTGAGCTTTGGTTCTTTCTGCTTGCATGCCTTCTTAATACCACACTTTTGCAACGGTTGCATGAAAATGACATTTTTTTATTCTTTTGCGGCAAATCAGGTCTTTTGACGCCCCTTTCAGACAGGGAAATTTCCAGCTTCTGACAGCACCCGCCTTCAACGCGGCATGCGGCCGTTCGTGCCCGGCAAAACGCGTTATCACACCCAGTTTTTCCCACCTGTTTTTTCTTGACAGAGCGGCCCTGAACGCTATCTGCTCCAGAACATAGACCAAGGGGGGTTCCGACAAGGAACTGAGAGTCCACTATGTCCCGCAGGGACAATGCGTGGTGACCCTGCCACCAGAGGCATGCTGCACTGGTGGGGAACCTGATCCGGATCATACCGGCGGAGGGACTGGTGCCAGAAGATGCTGCTGCTGAAGGTCCGTACACCGCACCCCAAGCAGCCGCCCCGCTTCCGGCCTCTGTCCTCCTCTGGGCAGAGGAGAACGCTGTGACCCAAACTGAAACCACCAGAACAGCCCCGCAGGCTGTCACCGGAAACCCGAAACCCGCCAACACGGCCGCACCCGCCCCCGGGCAGGTGACAACCGGCCCCATTCGCGGCTCCAGAAAAGTCTATTCCAGCCCGGAAGGCCGCCCCGATATCCGCGTACCGTTCCGTGAGATCCTGCTGGACCCGTCCGCCAATGAGCCCCCTCTGCGCGTGTACGATACCTCCGGCCCCTATACGGACAGTGGTGCTGAGATTGACGTACGCGCCGGTCTGCCCAAGCCCCGTGCGGCATGGCTTGCACAGCGCGCTCTGGTTCAGGCCACGCCACGCGCTGTCAAACCGGAAGATAACGGCGGCGCACAGGGCGAGCAGCTTGTAGCCCCCTGTCCGGCCCCGCATACCGTGCTGCAGGGTCAGGCGGGTACGCCCGTTACGCAGTATGAATTTGCAAAAGCCGGGATCATCACGGAAGAGATGATTTACGTGGCCCACCGCGAAAATCTGGGCCGCCTGAAAGCGGCGGAAGAGGCCGCTGCCCGGCTTGAAGACGGAAATTCCTTTGGGGCCGCCATCCCGTCCTTCGTGACGCCTGAATTTGTGCGGGAAGAAATTGCCCGTGGCCGCGCCATTATTCCCGCAAACATCAACCACCCGGAACTTGAGCCGGTTATTATTGGCCGTAACTTTCTTGTGAAAGTAAACGCCAATATCGGCAACTCTGCGGTCACCTCCTCCGCGGCGGAAGAAGTTGAAAAGCTGGTCTGGTCCATCCGCTGGGGGGCGGACACGGTGATGGACCTGTCCACCGGCCGCAATATCCACAACATCCGGGACTGGATCCTGCGCAATTCCCCCACGCCGATTGGCACCGTGCCGCTGTATCAGGCGCTGGAAAAAGTGGGCGGGGATGTCAGTAAACTGAGCTGGGAAATCTTCCGCGATACGCTGATTGAACAGGCCGAGCAGGGTGTGGACTACTTCACCATCCATGCCGGTGTGCGCCTCCAGCATGTGCCGCTGACGGCAAAACGCGTGACCGGCATTGTCTCCCGTGGCGGCTCCATCATGGCAAGCTGGTGCCTGAACGGCCACCGCGAGAGTTTCCTGTATGAGCATTTTGAAGAGATCTGCGACATCATGCGCACGTATGATGTCTCCTTCTCTCTGGGGGATGGTCTGCGCCCCGGCAGCATTGCCGACGCCAATGACGCCGCCCAGTTTGCCGAGCTGGAAACGCTGGGAGAACTGACGCAGATTGCATGGGCCAAAGGCTGTCAGGTGATGATCGAAGGGCCGGGCCATGTGCCCATGCACAAGATCAAGGAGAACATGGACAAGCAGCTACGTGACTGTGGCGAAGCCCCGTTTTACACGCTTGGCCCGCTGACCACGGATATTGCACCGGGGTATGACCATATTACCTCAGCCATTGGCGCGGCCATGATCGGCTGGTTTGGCACCGCCATGCTCTGCTACGTCACCCCCAAAGAGCATCTCGGCCTGCCTGATCGCAATGATGTGAAAACCGGCGTGATCACCTACCGCATTGCCGCCCACGCGGCCGACCTTGCCAAAGGCCACCCGGCGGCAAAACTACGGGATGATGCGCTGAGCCGTGCGCGCTTCTCCTTCCGCTGGCAGGATCAGTTCAACCTCTCGCTCGATCCGGATACGGCCTGTGCCTATCACGATGAAACGATGCCGAAGGAAGCGCATAAATCCGCGCATTTCTGCTCCATGTGCGGCCCCAAATTCTGCTCCATGCGGATCAGTCAGGATCTGAAGGAAGATGCCGCCCGCATGGCCGGCATTGAGCAGAAAAATGAAGAATTCCGCAAAGCAGGCGGAAACGTCTACGTTCCTGCGGAATAAGGATGATCCGCGGGCTCCCTTTGCAGAAGATGCCGAGGGAGCCCGTGCCCCTGACCTTTCCAAAAATCCCTGAGGGGTTACACTTTCGGTTCTCGCTATACAGCGCAACAACAGGACCAGAGTGTTTATGAAGCGTTTTTTCAACTCCCGCGAAACTCTTGTAACGGACTCTCTGGATGGCCTGTTGCGCTCCTCCATGGGGCAGCATCTGTGCCGGCTGGACGGATATCCTGATATTCGCGTTGTGCTGAGAAAAGACCGCAATCCTGACCATGTTGCTGTCATTTCCGGCGGTGGGGCCGGGCATGAACCAACCCATGCCGGGTTTGTGGGCGCTGGCATGCTGGATGCGGCTGTCTGCGGCTCGCTTTTTGCCTCCCCCAGTGTGGACGCTATTCTGGCGGGGATTCTGCCGTTACCGGCAAGGCGGGCTGCCTGCTGGTGATTAAAAGCTATACCGGGGACCGCCTGAATTTTGCGCTGGCTGCCGAGCAGGCGCGCAGCATGGGTTATCAGGTGGAAACCGTTGTGGTGGGGGATGATATCGCCCTGCCGAACAACCGCTTTGCCCGTGGTCTGGCGGGCACCGTTCTGGTGCATAAAATTGCAGGCTATGCAGCCAGTCAGGGCGAATCTCTGGCCCGTGTGGCCGAACGCGCGCGTGCCGCCGCAGCGCAGATCTCCTCCATCGGCCTCTCCCTGACTGATTGTAATGCGTATGACCCGGCCCACACAACGCGCCTGACAGCAGAGCAGGCGGAACTGGGTTTAGGCATCCACGGGGAGCCGGGGGCGCAGCAGATTGCGCTGGCGCAGGCTGATACCCTGATGGCGCAGGCAGCGGACACACTCGCAAAAGCCCTGCCCGCCAAAAATGCCTCCGGCACACAGGAACGCTACGGCATTCTGCTGAATATGCTCGGCAGCGTTCCCCCGCTTGAAATGACGCTTCTGCTCAACGCATTTGCCAAAACCGATCTGGCCGGAAAAACGGATCTGATTATTGGTCCGGCCCCCATGATGACGGCGCTGGACATGAACGGCTTCTCCCTGACGGCTGTCCCTCTGTCCCCTGAGATTGTGGAAGCCCTGAGAGCTCCAGTGGAGCCCTGGGCATGGCCGGGTGCCACGCCATTTGCACCGCCGGTAGTGCGCCCGCTGCCCGCGTTGCCGGAAACATTCCGTTTCCCGGCATCCTCCAACCCGGTGGTGGATGCTTTGATCCGGCATGCGGCGGAAACCCTGATCAGCAATGCGGAAGCCCTGAACGCGCTGGATGCGCAGATCGGGGATGGCGATGCCGGGTCCACCTTTGCGGAAGGGGCGCAGGAAATCCTGAAAACGGTTGACCGCCTGCCTCTGGAAAACCCGCAGGCGCTGTTTGCCACTTTTGGGGCCATTCTCGCCCGGCACGCCGGTGGGTCCAGTGGCGTTCTGCTCTCCATCATGTTCTCTGCCGCCGGACGCAGTTCCGCCCCATGGGCCAGCGCTCTGGCGGAAGGCCTGACCGCCATGCAGCAGCATGGGGGCGCCAAGCCGGGGGACCGCACCATGATTGATGCCCTGCATCCTGCCTTTACGGCTCTGGCCGCAGGCGGCACGCTGGCGGAGGCCGCACAGGCCGCGCGGGCGGGAGCAGATGCCACCAGACTCATGACGCACGCCAATGCCGGCCGCGCCTCCTACGTACCAGATGCAAAACTGGCCAACGTGCCCGACCCCGGCGCGGAAGCGATTGCCCGGATGTTTGAAGCACTGGCCAGCAAAAACTGAGCAGACTTCCGGCCAGACCATAAAACGCCTGTGTGCAGGGGGGCTCTCCCTCCGCACACAGACGTTTTTTATTAACCGGCATAAAATCAGGCTTTTTCAGACCATCCCGCCCGGAGCCACCCGATGGATCAGCAGGGCAACTCCGGACTGATCCCTGATCTGATCAGAGCTTTTGTCCTGTTATCCTCTCAGACAATCAGAAATTGATATCCCCGCGCAGATAATAGAACCCGCCATTCATGCCGAGCTGAGACGTGCTCATGTAATATTGCGGGCCCCAGATAACGGTTGTTATCCGGCACGCGGCTTGGGCGGGCATCAAACAGGTTATTCCCTCCCAGTGTAAGCGCGAGCCGGGGATGCACGCGATAGGTAACTTCCAGATTTGTAATAAACTTCGGTGTGTTATGGAACTCTCTGAACTGTGTGCTGGACAGGGAGCTGGTGTTGCCCGCACCCCCGTAATAGGTGAGCTGAGATGTGGTCTGCCCGTAACGGATTTCATGCACACCCACGGTCCATTTGCCGCTGGTAAAGCGTCCGCCAAAAATCATCTTGCTGCGCGGGTAGGCTGTGGTGAGATACGCAACGCTCTGCGCATTCAGCAGCGGGTTTCCGTCCGCATCAGTCCCCTGATGGGACAGACGGGTGCGGTTCAGGTTGATCGCCACATCCCAGTCAATACGCCCGATATCCCCAAGCTGGGTCGGGTAGGTTGCCGTCAGGTCCAGCCCCTGCGTGCGGTACTGGCAACATTGGCAAACCAGTGCGTGGACAGGGAAGACGCGGACCATGTATCCACATCACCCGGCAGGCCAAAGCCATTCATTTGCAGAGCTTTTTTTGCCTGCTCCCCGTAAACCTGCCCGCCGGGCATGATCTGATCCCGCAGGTTGATCTGATAGACATCGACTGTCACATGCAGTTTGCGGAAGGGCTCCATGACAATCCCACCGCTGACGTTGGTTGAGCGTTCCGGCTTGAGCGGGGATGCCCCGTTGGCCAGTGCGCCCGGAGAATTCACGCCAATCAGGCCACGCGCTGCGGTGGGGGAAATCGCCAGTGCGCTGTAATATTCCTGCGCCAGTGTCGGTGCATGAAAACCATTGGAAATCGTGGCACGGAACGCAAGGCGGGGAGAAACCTCATAGCGGGTGGACACCTTGCCGGTTTCCGTATCCCCCACATCGGTATAATGCTCGTAACGGCCAGCCAGATCCAGTTGCCAGTGGCGTGTCAGATGCGTGGAGACATCCACATACCCGGCCACAACATCCCGGTTGAAGTTGCCCGCATTCCCGGCATTAGTGCCCGCCATGGCGTCAGACCCGCTGCCATAGAGTGAATCGTCACTCCCGGTGCCAATAGAGTAGCTTTCATACCGATAGGATGCCCCGCCCGCCACATTGATTTCATGAGGCCAGCCGGAGAATTTAAACTTGCGGGACAGATCGAAATTATTGCTCCACTGGGAGTTGTTAAAACCCTGCACGTCAAAACGGGTCGGTGTGCGGCCAGTATCTTTCTCAAGGGCAAGGTTTGCGGAGTTGATGACCCCGATATCATCAAAATCCCGGCCATAGACTGTGGAAAGATCCCAGTTCCAGCCCCAGACTTTTCCTTTAACACCCGCCGTCAGCTCAAAATCATCTTCATCCAGCGTTTCCAGCGGGGAATAGCCCCACGGATAAATAGCGGCATAACCGGGATATTTGGCCAGAGAACTCGCCAGACGATAGTTCTGGTAAGATTCCGCATGCCGGTGGGCATAGGTGCCGGTGCCGTAGAGCTGGATATTGTCCGTCAGGTCATACCCCGCCTTGATGGCAACGCTCTCACGCGTCTGTTCCGGCTGGCCCAGCACATAGTTGTTTTTCTGGCCGGTCCGGGCATCGGGTGCACTGCGGAAGGTGTGGTCCGTATGATAAAAATCGCCACTCACATGCACAAAGCCACGGTTGCCGAGCTTTGCGCCGCCATCCAGATACACGCCCTGCTGGAAGCCATCCTTGGCGGCGGTAATGCCGGAGATAGATTCCGCGTGGAATCCATGATCCTGCTTTTTGAGAATGATATTCACCACCCCGGCCACGGCGTCTGACCCGTACTGGGCCGATGCGCCATCCCGCAGCACTTCCACATGGTCAATGGCGGCCATCGGGATCATGTCAATATCAACAGCCGTGGACCCCTGCTGCGGGCCGGGGTCGGCATAGATGTTCGCGGTGGTGTGGCGGCGTTTTCCGTCCACCAGCACCAGTGTTTCATTCGGGTTGAGGCCACGCAAACTGATGGAATCCGTCAGCGCGCCACTATCAAACCCGCCCGTGGGCATGGTGAGCGAGGGCAGAAGCTGCGCCAGTGCTTCCCGCAGGTTGGGCTGTCCGGTCTGGCTGATCTGTTTGGCCGAGACGACATCAATGGGGGAAAGGCTCTCCCGCGCCTTGCGCCCGCCCGTCTCACGCGTGCCCGTGACAATTACGGATTCTTCACCCTCAGCAGCCACCGGAGCGGGGGCCGCGACAGCGTCGCGCAGAGCGCGCACCTGCCGGGGGGACGATGCAGCAGGCCCAGCCGCAGATGCTGATGCCGGAAGCGCAGTGGAGGCCGGGCGCTCGGCGGCAGGCAGCGCAGACGACCCTGTGCCGGCATGGCGGGTCGCACCTGTTTGGGCAGCAGGCCTGGCCGCATGTTTTACAGCTTTGCCGGACTGTGTGCCTTCAGCGGCCAGTGCTTCCCCTCCGGCAAAACCGGAAAGCAGGGTCGCGGCCAGCAAAGCAGAAGAAAAGCCACGTCCGCACACCGGTCCGCGCGCCTGTGCAAAACGAACCCGAATAACAGTTTCTGAAGAAAAACCTTTGCGCACGGCGGACGCTCCCAAACACACTCAATAAACAAACTTTTCTGAGCGTTTATTTATAACACTCATAAAAATGCGCAATTAGGAGAGGTGTAGGTTTCCCCGTATTGTGCAGAGGTGTGATGATCCTGCAACAGGATATGCCACAAAAGCCGCAGAGTTCAGGCAAGCCAGAGCAAGGGGACAACGCCCCTCACCCTGAAAAGATCCCGTCAGAGGGACTGAAGATTATAAAGCCTGCGATACAGGCCGTCCGGCTTCTGCACCAGTTCCGCATGCGGGGCATCTTCCACCACCTGCCCGCGCTCGAAAACCAGAATACGGTCCAGATCCACCACCGTCGCCAGACGATGCGCAATAACAATCACCGTGCGGCCTTCCATCAGCCGTTGCATGGCGTCCTGCACCAGAGATTCGGATTCTGAATCAAGGCTGGCCGTTGCTTCATCCAGCACCAGAATCGGGTTGTTCGCCAGAAAAGCACGGGCAATGGCCACACGCTGGCGCTCACCGCCAGAAAGCTTCACCCCCCGTTCCCCCACCAGAGTCCGGTAGCCATCCGGCAGGCGGGCGATAAAGTCCGACGCATTGGCCAGACGGGCGGCCTCTTCAATTTCCACCTGTGTCGCATCCGGGCGGCCATAGGCGATATTGTCCGCCAGACTGCGATGGAAGAGGGTCGGCTCCTGCTGCACAATGGCAATTTCCGAGCGCAGGCGGGACTGGCTGACAGTCGCGATATCCACGCCATCAATCAGGATCCGCCCCCCGCTGAGCGGGTAAAGCCGCTGCAACAGTTTGGTGAAGGTCGATTTCCCGGACCCCGACGGCCCCACCAGCCCCACCCGGCTGCCCGGTGCAATCGTCAGGTTCAGGTCTGTAAAAATGGGGCGTGTCTGGCCGGGATACTGGAAGGAGACATGCTCGAACCGGATTTCCCCGTCCCGGATTGCAAAAGGCTGCACCACGGGCAGGTCCTTCACGCCGGGTTCCGTGCGCCACAGTTCAATCAGCTCTTCCATTTCATTCACGGACCGCTGCACGACGGAGACCTGCTGCCCAATATCCCGCAGGTAGCCCTGCACCAGAAATGTCATGGTCAGCACATAGGCCAGATCCCCCGGCCCGGCTTTGCCCTTCAGCCACAGCCATACCGCCGCACCGGACAGAATGACACGCATCGCCGTGACCATCAGGTTCTGGATGCTGGCGCTGTTGGTGCCGCGCGTCCATGTGTGGCAGGTCTGCTTCTTCCATTCAGACACAACCTGCATCAGACGGGCTTCTTCCCGCTCTTCCGCGCCAAAGGCTTTCACCACGGCGTTGCAGGTAATGGAATCCGCCAGCGCAGCCCCCATCTTGCTGTCCCACTGGTTAGCCTGCCGGGCCGAGGGGGCCACATAGCGCAGCGTGAGCAGACAGGAACAGGTAATAAACGCCACAGAGAGCACACCAAGCAGCACACCCATCATCAGCCAGTGCCATGCCAGAACCAGAGTAGTGAGCACCAGCAGACTGGCTTCCGGGATGAGCATCAGCAGCAGGGTATCATCCAGCATATCCACAGCCCACATGCCGCGCGTCAGCCGCCGCACGGTGGAGCCTGCAAAGGTGTTGGCATGCCAGTCGGTTGAGAGCTTCTGCACATGCGCAAAAGCCTGCCCGATAATTTTCTGCATAACCTTCGTGCTGAGATGCGTAATACCCAGATAGGCCGCCCGTTTGCCCAGCACGTTGCCCACGCCGCAGGCGGCCATGCCAGCCAGCATCCACAACGCATCCCGGATCAGGCCGGACTGAGCGGCAGACTGGCCCGCAGGCTGCGCCACGTCTGACACCAGACGGCCTGCCAGAACCGGCATCAGCACATCCAGCAGAGTCGCAAGCATAACGCCGCCGACTGTTGCTGCCAGCGGCCGTGGAAACTCCAGCCAGCGCCGCATAACAAACTTCAGAACATCGACAAACAGATTTGGCCCCCGTACGGCACGACCCGTATCGGAAGAGGAGGTACTCATCAGAACAATCCGAAAAAAGGGAGAAAATAGCGGACCCCGGCTGAGGTCTGGTTGTTTGTCTGTATCCTGCTGCCCTGTATTTGGCAAACCATCTGACTGTTAAATCTGGTTCCGTATCACCCACCCGAAAGCTGCAAGACTAGATGCCGGACGATAGACGCGGCCACACTGAGCGGAGTAGAGTCCGCCCTATGGCCAGACCGACACGCTCCCCTGCCAAGGCAGACACTCCACCCGCAAAACCCGCCTCCGCCCGACGCACGGCAGCGAAAGCGAATGCGAATGCGAATGCATCTGACGGCGCTGCCTCAGCAGATCAGAAGGCAACAGCCCCGCGTGACATGACGCGGCCTGAAATTGTGCAGTTCCTGACAGACCTTGAACGCGCGTGGCCGGATGCGGAAACGGAGCTGCATTACAGCACGCCTTTTACGCTGCTGATTGCCGTTGTGCTCTCCGCTCAGGCAACGGATGCCTCTGTCAACCGTGTCACCCCGGCGTTATTTGCCGCCGCCCCCGACCCTGCCGCCATGGTCGCGCTGGGGGAAGACGGCGTTGGGGAACTGATCCGCACCATTGGCCTGTGGCGCAACAAGGCCAAAAACGTGGTCGAACTCTCCCGCCAGCTCCTGGCACACCATAACGGCGAGGTGCCCGGCACGCGGGAAGCGCTGGAAGCGCTGGCCGGTGTAGGACGCAAGACGGCCAATGTGGTGCTGAATGTTGCGTTCCATCAGCCACCGTGCCGGTCGATACGCATGTGTTCCGGCTGGCCAACCGCACGGGGCTGGGGCGCGGCAAGACGGTGGAAGCCGTGGAGACCGCGCTTGAACGCCGCATCCCGAAAGAGATGATCCGCGATTCCCACCACTGGCTGATCCTGCAAGGCCGCTACGTGTGCAAGGCCCGCAAGCCGGAATGTTGGCGGTGCGCGGCCAGCACGCCCTGCCTGTATCCGGTCAAAACAGACCGGCCCGTTATCAAACCGCCCCGGCAGACCCTGTAATCAGACAGGCCACGTGAGAGCTTATTCAGAACGTATCAGAGGCATATCCGCAGTTACAGCCAGCCTGCCAGTTCCTGCCGGGCCAGCCGTTCCAGCACGTCAATGGCTTCCACGCTGTCATTCAGGCACGGGATCAGTGTGAATTCTTCTCCACCGGCCTTGAGGAAGTCTTCACAGACCTCATTTCCAATTTCATCCAGCGTTTCAATACAGTCCGTCATGAAGCCGGGCGTGATAACTGCAATGCGCTTCACATCCTTTTCCGGCAGGCCCGCAATAAACGGCGCGGTATAGGGTTCCAGCCATCTGGTCGGGCCAAAGCGGGACTGGAAGGTGAGCGGCAGCGTTGCCTCATCCATTCCCAGTGCCTCGCGCAGGGCCGTTACGGTCTTCTGGCAGTCCGCAAGATAGGAATCCCCTTTATCCACATACTCTTTTGGCAAACCGTGGAAGGAGGCCACCAGCATCTGCGGGGGGGTGGCTAACGTCGCCATAGTCTTACGGACGGAACCTGCCAGAGCCTCAATATAAGTCGCTTCATCCGGAAAGGCCGGAAGAGTGCGGATGGCAGGCTGGTTCCGCAACGTCATCAATGTCCGGAAAAGCTGGTCATTGGCGGTGGCCGTCGTGGTGGCGCTGTATTGCGGGTAAAGCGGCATGGCCAGAATACGGTCACACCCCTGTTCCAGCAGAGCGCGCACCCCGGCCTCAACAGAGGGCGTGCCATAGCGCATGGCCCAGACGACGGGCACGTGATCCGCCTCAAACCGCGCCCTCAGCCTGTCCGCCTGCCCACGGGTATAGCCGCGCAGAGGGCTTTCATTCTTCTCTTTATCCCAGATGCGTTCATACGCCTTGCCGCTTTTGCCGGGGCGGACCGTCAGCACAACACCTTGCAGGATAGGCTGCCAGAGCACGGGAGAGCCTTCAATAACCCGCCGGTCTGAAAGGAATTCGGACAGATAGCGCCGCACGGCCCGGTAGCCCGTATCCTCCGGTGTTCCCAGATTCAGCAACAGAATACCGGGACGACCTTCATGCCGCGCGGCGCCATCGGGATGTTTACGAGGGGGAATATGCTGGAAGACCATGAAACCTCTTACAGAGCTTTAAGCCCCAGTTTTATGCACTTGAGCATGACAGAGGGCAATGAAAGCCCCGCCACACGCTCTGCCGGCGCAAGAAAGCCGGTCTGCGCGACGTGATTGGAAAAATGCTGCACACGCGCAGCGTAAACAGTAACCTCAAGCGTAAAATGCGTAAAAACATGCCGGACCACACCACAGGCCTGCCAGGATGCCGTGCAGGGAGCCTGCGCCAGAGCCCCGGCCTCTGACCAGCGTTCCGAACGCCAGTCCGTGCCGGGGAGTTCCGTCATAGCAGCCAGCAGTCCTGTCTCCGGTCTTTTGCGCAACAGAATCTGCTCCGCTGCATCCATCACCAGAAAATGCGCGCCATACCGCACAGGCCGCGCGACTTTGGGGGCCTTGCGCGGCAGGGTAGCGGCAATCCCGGCTTTTTGCGCGGCACAGCTCTCCCGCCAGGGGCACAGACCACAGGCGGGAGAACGCGGCGAACATAAAGACGCCCCCAGATCAAACAACGCCTGCGCAAAATCGGAAGGGCGCGCCTGTGCTGCCTTGTCCGTGTTCAGCCCTTCCGCCAGCGCCGCCAGTGTTTTTCTGGCAGCCGGAAGCGGTTCTTCCACCGCAAACAGGCGGGCCGTAATACGCTCCACATTGCCGTCCACCGGCACCACAGGCACCCCAAACGCAATGGCCGCGACCGCCGCCGCCGTATAAGCCCCTACCCCCGGCAAAGCACGCAGACCGGCAACATCCTTCGGAAAGCCACCAAGAGCCACCACCTGCTGCGCGCAGGCATGCAGGTTTCTGGCACGTGAGTAGTAGCCCAGCCCAGCCCATGCGGAGAGGACCTCATCCCGGTCCGCCGCGGCCAGCGCCTGCACGGTTGGGAATTTCTCCAGAAAACGATGATAATAAGGACCGACAGCCTTGACGGTTGTCTGCTGAAGCATGATCTCGCTCAGCCAGACAGCATAAGGGTCGGCATGCTGGCCTGCCTCGGCACGCCATGGCAGAGTGCGCCGATGTCTGTCATACCAGTCAAGCAGGGATTGGGCGGATGGCTTTTTCACGGAGTGAGTTATGACGAAGGAGAGTCCCCCCGGCAAGACAACAGGGCGCAAAACTGCCACCCCCAGAAAAGCAGAGACCCCGCCGGAACCCCCGCGCCGGGCCATGACGGCCCGCAGTCTGGCCGCCCTCCTGCCCAACGTCACCGCTCCAGCTTTTAAAAAACGCTCCCCCGCTGGCGTGCAGCTTTTTACGGACTGGGGGGATATTGTGGGGCCTGCCCATGCGGCGGTGACAACCCCGCGCAAACTTTCAGCAGGCACACTGAGCATTGCCTGCGCCGGACCTGTGGCCATGGAGCTTCAGCATCTGAGCGACGCGCTGATCGCCCGGATCAATACATGGTGCGGGCAGGCGCTTGTGGCGCGCCTGCGGTTTGTGCAGGACCCGGCTGCCGGGCAGCGCATCACGCACGCCGGAAGCCCAGAACCGCCCTGCGCCCCTGCCCTCTGCCTGATATGGAAGACAGCCCCCTTAAAGAGGCTCTGGAATCTCTGGGCGCGCATATTGTTCAGGATACGCACAGACGCTAAAAATCCTGCATATTTCAGAAATTTTCTACTCAGACAGACACAGTCAGAGATTGGCAATGACTTTCAGCCCGACCAGAGCGGCATCTGGCCTGCGGGAGGTCTCACCGGGGCGGATCATGTACTGGAATTCCGGCTGCACCAGCACGCCGGGCACGGCATCAATCGCGTAATATGCCTCGATCACATGAGAATCCGTCTGCGGAGCCAGCACCTGTGCGCCCAGAGAAAGACCGGCGTCCTGCGCGTACATCTGCCCAAGCTCTTTACGGTGGCTGACGTGATACCAGGAATATAAAATCCCCAGACGGTCCGTCACACGGGAGGAAATAACCCCGTTGAACGAGAGGCCTCCATAGGCCTCATCCGAAATGGAGGAAACATGTGGCGTGTTATGGATATACCCGGCCATGAGGTAACCACCCGCCATCTGGTTTCGGCCCCCTTTACGGTAAATCATCTGGTCACCCTCAAACCAGAACATATCCATCGGCGCGCTGTGCAGGCGCCCGGTGGCAATGACCTTGTTGGCAGGCGCCGCCCCCAGAACATCGGGATACCGCGATGTATCATGCGCATATCCAAAAACATAATGCCCCGGCAGGCGGTTTCGCGTCAGGAAAGGTTGCCATGTAAATTCTATGGGCAGCATCAGGCCTGTTGTATTCTCACTCCCCCACGCCCAGCCACTGGGATTGGTGGAGAGAGGGCTGACCTGATACGCCCCCACCTGCAACAATGTATCCCGCGTGGGCCGAAAGCGCAGACGGCTGCCCCATGTTGCCTTGGGGTAAACGGCAAAACCCGGATCAACCTTGAGCGCTACTGGGGCAGAGCACGTTACCATAAAAGAACAGATCAGCGGTGATGTGGCAAAAACATGCGTCAGGGACATCCGGCCAAACGTGACATCCATGCGGTTCTGCATGAATTTCTTTTCCGCATAAAAATCAACAAGATGCGCCACAACATGTCCGGAAAGTCCATAGACTTCCATCAGGTTTACATAATACTCGCCCACACGGTCATGAGAGACTTCACGACCTGCGCGGTTCATGAGCAGGGTGTGAATGGACCATCCGTTCAGGCCTGCCAGCTTCCCCAGATCAAAGTTCATCTGCAGGGTCAGCTCATGCACATAATCCATGCCGCGCTGCATGCCGCCATGAATATTGGCCATCGCCTCGCCTTTGTACGCAAAGGAAAAAACGAAACCTTTTTTCTGAAGTCTTTCTCTGAACGGCATGATTTGCGGAACCAGATGGCCGCTACCTGCCGTGGGCACGTAATAGGATCATCCATATCCGTCCGGCGCTGCGCATCCAGCTCTGAGGGCAGGAGCCATGACAGCCCTTCTTTTCCCGTCAGATCATCCAGCTCCATTTTATGGAATGTTTTCGCACTCTGATATTCATCGACACTGGGCACGTCCATGGTGGCCAGACCGGGCCATGGCGCTACCGGGACACCACTTGCCGGGAGGGGAGAGTTTTTAGGCCGCACAAGCACCCCGGCTTCTGGCAAAGAGGGATCATCCTGCGGCTGCGGCTTTCCGGAAATAACATTCACATAAACAGGTTTTTTATCCGGCGCTGAGGATACAGCGGGTTCATCCGCATAGGCCACCCCAAAACACAGAGTGGTTATCAGACTCCCTGCAACGGTGGCATACCCCAAAGCAGCGGACGATTTAGACACAGAAAATCTGTTGAAGCGTTTACGATACATCATCTGACCACGAAAAAGTTTCAGAACTCCGGCCAGAAAGTGCCCGGTTAAAGTCATGGAACGGTGAAGGCACGACAAGAAAAGCATTCCGGGTTGAACGCCTTCAGAATCAGGTCATACCTGCAAAAATTCAGCAAAAATCTTAAACAGGCTCCAAAGTCAGGAGACTGCTTGCCTATCTTTTTCTGCTACACACAGAAGAAGACGATCCGCGACGCTATATTTTTCAAAAAATCTGAAAATAATGAGATTAAAAATTTGGATTATTATAAAAACAGAAAAATATTTCCAATAAATCAACTTTTTACTGCAATCGTTATACCACTATTCGCGCTCAGGCAGAGATGATGCCGATCAGAAAATCTGAACACACGTCTCCCACGCCAAAAAAAAGAAAAACTATAATATTTTATAAGCAACAATCTCGTTCTTTTCCTTTAAACTCCCCTTAACTGCCAAACCGATAGCGCCGCTGCGTTGCAGCTTGTCATACCGATCTTAAGGCGCTGAAAACCCCTCCATTGTCCAATATATGAAAGAAGTGTTATACATACTTATTTCATATAGGTCGGCTGCCGAACTGATGCGTAAATTGTGTGGTTTTCAGAAATAAAACCTATATAAATCATAATCTTAGAATTATATATCCCATCAAGTGAACCCCATAGCCTGACATGCGTTTCACGCCAGATTATGGGCACTCTCACCGGAACGTTACCATTAAAAGCCGCCCGAGAAGGCTGTTTTCACCCCCCTGACGGAGCCAGAACGGCTCCTCCTGATCTGGCACTCCGCCCCTTCCGGAAGACCAAGCCATTTCAAAAACATACGCGCTCAGGTCGACTCCTTACGAAGTCTCGGAAACTTTTATAAAAAATCAGACTTTTTATGAGATTTTGCTTCAGGATCTTCTTGACAGGCCCGACTATATTGGACACAGAGCAAGTTCCGCTCCTCTGGAAACACTGATAAAGACCCCTCACAGGCCGTGCCTGCGGGAAAACTCTCTTATCAGACACCAGCGTATCAGGATTTAGTCGTAACCCCGGCCCGACACCTTGCTGTCAGGACGATTTCAATACTGGAGTGATAGCATGGGTGGCGCTCAACCCGCAGATCACCATTCTCCGCTCGGTGGCGTCTATCGCGCCATCTTTTCCATCATCAGCCTTGCTGTCGGTCTGGCTCTTGCATATGGCGGCCTGAAGCTGCTGATGCTGGGTGGCTCGGCCTATTACCTTCTGGCCGGGCTCGCCTACTGTGCGCTGGCTGTTCTGGTTTTTCTGAAGCATCGCGCAACGCTGCTGGCGGCTGTGGCTGTTTTTGCCGCCACGTTTGTCTGGGCCCTGTGTGACACGTCGGAAATTGGCTACTGGCTCTTCTGCCGCGTCTGGTTGTCCCGGCCATTCTGTTCACGCTGAATGTGTGGGCCGTTGCAACCTTCCCTGCAACGCCTGCCTCCATCCGCCGTGGCAGCGTCTATGGTGGCCTCGGGATTGTGGGCTGTCTGCTGGTCACGCTGGTGGAAGCCTTTTTCCCTCACGGGCAGATCAGCAACCCCAACGCAGCCCCCGCACCGCAGCAGGTTGCACAGGCAGGCAAACCGGATGCACCGGACGACTGGGAATTTTTCGGGCGGAATGCTCAGGGTACGCGCTACGCGCCCTATACCCAGATTACGCCTGACAATGTCAGCAAGCTGAAAGTCGCGTGGGTTTACCACACAGGCAGACGAACACATGGGCCGGGCGCCGGGGTGGATGAAAACACGCCGCAGCAGATTGGCAATGTGCTCTATTCCTGCACGCCGGAAAACCTGATTACGGCTCTGGAAGCGGATACCGGGAAAGAAATCTGGAAGTTTGACCCCAAGGCCCATACGGCTGAGCACGTGTCCTGCCGTGGTGTTGGCTATTACGATGCCACGAAAGACGCGAGCCTGACCGCTGAGGACAAAGCTGCGGACGACGCCGCTCCGATGTGCCACCAGCGTATTCTGGTCTCAACCGTGGATGCCCGCTTCATCGCGCTGGATGCGCATACCGGTGCCCTGTGCTCCGGTTTTGGTGAAAATGGCTCTGTTGACCTCAAAAAGCAGATGGGTCCGGTTGAAGGGGGCAAACGCTACCACCCGACTTCCATTCCGGTTATGATGGGCCATGTTGCCGTTATTGGTGGCTGGGTGCGTGATATTGTCCACGGTGAACCCTCCGGCGTTGTACGCGCCTATGATGTGCGAACGGGCGCTCTGGCCTGGGCATGGGATGTGGGTGACCCGGAAAACACCAATGCACCGCAGGACGGACAGACCTACACGCTGGAAACCCCCAATGTGTGGACCATCCCGACCTATGATAAAGACCTGAACCTCGTCTACCTGCCCACAGGCAACGGCCCGCCTGACTACTGGGGCGGAGACCGCAACGCGGTTAAGGAAAAATTCGGTGCCGCTATTGTTGCGGTAGAAGCAACAACCGGCAAAACCAAATGGGTTTTCCAGACGGTGCATCATGACGTGTGGGATTATGACCTGCCGTCCCAGCCTGTGCTGTATGATGTGACCAACGCACAGGGTGAAAAAGTTCCGGCCCTGATCCAGACCACCAAAACAGGCCATATCTTTGTTCTCGACCGTCGCACCGGCCAGCCGGTGACCGAGGTTCAGGAACGCAAAGTGGCTACAACACCAGCGGCGCAGGGTGAACACCTCTCCCCCACCCAGCCCTTCTCCGTCGGGATGCCCACCATTGGTGCGGACCCGCTGACGGAAAGCTCGATGTGGGGCGTCAGCACGTTTGACCAGCTTTATTGCCGCATCATGTTCAAGGATTCGGTTTATGAAGGCCCGTTCACACCGCCGGGTGAAAAACCCTACATTGAATGGCCCAGCCTGCTGGGTGGCATGAACTGGGGTGGTATCTCTATTGATGAAGCCCGTGGCATCATGTTTGTGAACGACATGCGCATGCCCCTGCGTATGACGCTGGTCAATCTTGAAGAAGCCAAGAAGTATAAAGTCTCCACGGACGAAGTGCCGGGCTTTATGGGCACCATCCGTCCGCAGGTTGCCGGACCGTATGCCGGTGTGCGCATTGATATCCTGCAATCTCCGCTGCAGGTGCCGTGCAATACGCCTCCGTTTGGCACCATGAGCGCGATTGATCTGCACACCAAAAAGATGCTGTGGCAGGTGCCGATGGGCACAACGCAGGATCTGGGCCCGATGGGCATTAAAACCCACCTGCCGGTGCCCATGGGCATGCCGACTCTGGGTGGCCCGACCTCCACCGCATCCGGACTGGTCTTCTTTGCCGGAACGCAGGACTATTATCTGCGTGCGCTGGATTCCGGCACGGGTAAGGAAGTGTGGCGTGAACGCCTGCCGGTTGGCGCTGTTGCCGCACCGCTCATTTTCCGCTCCCCCAAAACGGGTAAGGAATATGTGGTGATCTCTGCCGGTGGCATGAGCCATTCCCCGGATGTGGGCGACTATATTATTGCCTACACCCTGCCGGATGATGCCACTGCCAAATAAGCGGCGGACAGTCTGGTTTCGGAACACAGGAAAATCCCCACTTCGGTGGGGATTTTTTTGGGCGCCGGAACGGCCGGTAAATTCCAGAGGGCACATTGCCCAACCCCTCCAGCTCTGCATTCTTTCCGGCACGGCAATGCACCTGCCTTCTGAGGTTGTGATTGCATCCGGCTTTCAGGAGAGGCAGCATGGCCGCCATGGTTCGGACTTCTCTTCTTCCCGGAACAGCCCAGGCGAGGAAACGCACGCTCTGCTCGCTGTTTCTTGGCGGGCTGGCAGCTCTTTCTGCCTGTGCCGGGCCAACACGCTCCACATACCGCGCACCCGGTCCCGCAGTAGACGCATGGGGGCCGTATATTCAGGAAGCCTCTACCCGCTTTTCCATCCCGCAGGCCTGGATTCGGGCCATCATGCAGCAGGAATCGGGCGGGCATCAGTATCTGCACGGCAGGTTGACACGCTCTGTGCATGGGGCCGTCGGCCTGATGCAGATCAAGCCGGACACGTACCGGGAACTGGCCAGACGCTACCATCTGGGGTCCGATCCGTATAACCCGCATGACAACATCATGGCGGGCAGCGGCTATATCCGGGAACTGTATGACCGCTTTGGCTCTCCGGACTTTGTGGCCGCCTATAATTGCGGCCCGCAATGCGCGGAAAACCACCGCAGCCGGGGTGCAAGTCTGCCCTCCTATGCCCGGACCTATCTGGCGGCGGTCAAACCACACCTGAATGACCCGGTTCCGGCCATAACCACCCCGACAGAGATGGCGTATGCCACAGCCCCGACACAGACCGTCTCCCGGCAGGTGATAACGCCCGCCACCCCGCCGGCCTATCGGGTTGTGGCAACCTCTCCGCCAGCCGCTGTGGCTGTTGCCAGTGCAGCCGGAACCGGCACGGCACCGCCTCTTGAGTCTGATGAGGTCGCCCCTCCGGCCCCGTATGCGTCGGATGGCGATATTGTTGTCTCTCCCGCAACAGGAACAGAGGCCGCGGGGCAGGCCTTAACTGCTCCGGCCGTGACATCCGCCTCCTATAGCGCCCCGGCAGCCGCCACCGTCTGGCAACAGGATACGGGAGGGAACGCCATGATTCAGATCGGAGCGTTCTCCACGCAGGAGCGCGCGGTGCAGGCCGCCGCACTGGCCAGACACTCCTCCAGCGGGCTGGCCAGTGCTGTAAACCGGATTGAGCCGATCCCCGCATCCAATGGCCGCCAGATCTGGCGGACACGGCTGGCGGGGCTGTCCAGCACCCAGACAGGCTCCATCTGCTCGCAGCTTCGTCAGCAGGGCTTGTCCTGTATTCTGGTTGTTGATCAGTAAACAGCGCCGTATCCGCGCAGAGCGCAAGCAGACGCTTGGCGGGATTGCCCCGACAGGATATGAAGAGAGCCAAGACCCATGACCATGAACCGGACCTGACCCTGCGCGTCGGGCAGGCCGGGGAACATCGGCGCCCCACCGCCGAAGGAGCCGTATCGACATTATGCCACGTCGTCCCATGCCCTGCCCTCCCGCTTCCGGTTCTGCCTCCAGCGGCTCACGGCCTGCTTTCTGGCTGGCCGGCGTTGCCCTTTCCGGCCTCCTCCTGCTGCCGGGCTGCTCCAGTGGCCCCCGCAGCAGCAATGATCTGACGGCCCCGCGCAACCATCTTCTGCATGAAGACCGGGGCGCGTCCGGGGGTGAGGATGTGCTGAAAGGCGGCGTGAACGCCTATCTGTGGCGCGCCACGCTGGATACGCTCTCCTTCATGCCCGTCGCCACGGCGGATGCGGAAGGCGGGATTATCCTGACGGACTGGTACACCCCGCCCGCAGCCCACGGCGAACGCTTTAAAATGACCGCGTTCATTCTGGACCGCCGCCTGCGCTCCGATGCGCTGCGCCTGACCGTGTTCCGTCAGGTTCAGCAGGGGAACGAATGGGTGGATACCCCGCCCGCTGGCAATACGGCGTCTGACATTGCAGCCCGTATCCTCTCCCGCGCGCGCAAGCTGCGTGCGGATAACGGCAACCGGGACGACTGACGTCCCGGCTTTGTGCCGCCCCGGCCCCCCGTGGGCCGGTTTTCCCTGATTTTGAAAAATTCACCCGCGCGAGTTCCATGACACAGCCTGCCAACACGTCCACCGCCCCGGCGCAGCCTCCACAGGGGCGTCCTTCGATTTTCAGACCGTTGAGCCCCGGTGGCAGAAAGCGTGGAACGAGGCCGGAGTGTTTACCGTGCCGGATGTCCCCCCGGCCGATAAACCCAAATACTACGTGCTGGAAATGTTCCCCTACCCCTCCGGCCAGCTCCATATGGGCCATGTGCGCAACTACGCGCTGGGGGATGTTGTCGCCCGCTATAAGCGCGCCCGTGGCTACGCCGTGCTGCACCCGATGGGGTGGGACGCCTTCGGCCTGCCAGCGGAAAACGCAGCGCGGGAACGCGGCGTGCACCCGCAGGACTGGACGCTGAAAAACATTGCCGCCATGCGCGCAACCCTTCAGCGCCTCGGCTTCTCCCTCAACTGGGACCGTGAAATTGCGACCTGCCTGCCGGACTATTACGGCAAACAGCAGAAGCTGTTTCTGGACTTCCTTGAAGCTGGTCTGGTGGAACGCCGGGAAAGCTGGGTGAACTGGGACCCGATTGACGAGACCGTGCTGGCTAATGAGCAGGTTGTGGATGGCCGCGGCTGGCGCTCCGGCGCGCTGATCGAGAAAAAGAAACTCTCACAGTGGTTTCTGAAAATCACCGATTTTGCAGAAGACCTTCTGGATGGCCTGAAAACACTGGACCGCTGGCCGGACCGTGTGCGTGTCATGCAGGAACGCTGGATTGGCCGCTCGGAAGGGGCGCACATCACCTTCTCCCTGCACCAGCCGCCCCATGACCTGAACAATCAGGGACTGGACAGCAATCTGAACGCGGTTGAGGTCTTCACCACGCGCCCGGATACGCTGTTTGGCATGTCCTTTCTGGCCATTGCCCCTGACCATCCGCTGGCGGCTTTTGTGGCCCGCAGCAACCCGGAGGCCGCCGAATTCATTGCGGACTGTCGCCGCCTTGGCACCTCGGTCGAGGCTGTCGAAACGGCTGAAAAGCGTGGTTTTGACACCGGCCTGCGCGTCAACCATCCTTTCATGGACAAAAGCTTTCCGATCTGGATCGCCAATTTTGTGCTGATGGATTACGGCACCGGCGCGCTGTTCGGCTGCCCGTCTGGTGACCAGCGCGATCTGGACTTCGCGCACAAATATAATCTGCCTGTCACGCCGGTTGTTCTGCCGCAGGGCAAGGATCAGGCCGACTTCGCCATTACCAAAAATGCCTTTACGGGCGATGGCACGATGATCAACTCCGGCTTTCTGGATGCTCTGACCACGGAAGACGCCCGGAAAGAAGCCATTTCCCGGCTGGAAGAACTGGGCGTTGGCAAAGGCGTCACCAACTGGCGTCTGCGCGACTGGGGTGTGTCCCGCCAGCGCTACTGGGGCTGCCCCATCCCGGTGATCCATTGCGAACATTGCGGCCCTGTCGCGGTGCCGGATGCCCAGCTACCGGTCAAGCTGCCGGAAGATGTCACGTTCGATAAACCCGGCAACCCGCTGGACCACCACCCGACATGGAAACATGTGGACTGCCCCAAATGTGGCAAGCCCGCGGTGCGTGAGACCGACACGTTTGACACGTTTGTTGACAGCTCCTGGTATTTTGCGCGCTTCACCGCCCCGCATGCCGAAACACCGACGGTGCGCAGCGCTGCCGATGGCTGGCTGGCAGTAGACCAGTATATTGGCGGGATTGAGCACGCCATTCTGCACCTGCTCTATGCGCGCTTCTTTACCCGCGCCATGCGCAAGACCGGCCATCTGGACCTGAGCGAACCGTTTGCGGGGCTGTTCACACAAGGCATGGTCAGCCATGAAAGCTACAAGGACGCCGCCGGAAACTGGCTGTATCCGGAAGAGGTGGACTTGCGGCCGGAAGGCGCTGTCAAGCGTGACACCGGAGAAGCCGTGACGGTTGGCCGCGTGGAAAAAATGTCCAAGTCCAAGCGCAACACGGTCTCTCCTGAAGCTATTATCGAACGGTTTGGCTCGGATACGGCCCGCTGGTTTGTGCTGTCTGACAGCCCTCCGGAACGCGATATGGAATGGACGGAGGCCGGTGTGTCCGGTGCGGCCCGTTTTGCCCAGCGCCTGTTCCGTCTGGTGCGCACTGTGGCGGAAACCGTGCCCGCTCAGGACACCTGTCCGGCAGAAATCGCTCCGCAGGCGGATGCGCTGCGCCGCGCCACTCACCGCACCATTGCCGCCGTGACGGAAGCTCTGGAAACCTTCACCATCAACGTGGCGGTAGCCGTATCCATGAGCTGACATCGGCTCTGGCGGATGCGGAGAAAACGCCGGATCTGGCCGGTATGGCGTTTGCCCGCCGGGAGGCCGCCCGCTCCCTGTGCCAGCTCTGCGCCCCCATGATGCCGCATCTGGCGGAAGAAATGTTCGCACTGCTGGAACCGGGCAAGACCATGGTCGTGGACCTTCCCTGGCCGGACGCCGAACCTGAGCTGCTGGCCGCCACGCAGGTGACGCTGGCTGTGCAGATTATGGGCAAACTGCGTGGCAAGATTGACGCTGCACCGGATGAAGACAGCGCTACCGTTATTGCCCGTGCGGAAGCCGAACCCAACGTGGCGCGGCTGCTGGAAGGCAAGCGGATTGTCAAACGCATCCATGTGCCTAATCGTATCGTCAATTTTGTAACGGCAGGCTGATGTCCAGATCCCGCTTCACGCAAACTCTGTTCAGTAGTTCTCTGGCAGTTCTGCTGCTGGGGGCTCCTCTTGCGCTGGGCGGGTGCGGCTTTCAGCCACTCTATGGTGAGCGCGAGGATGCGCCGCAGATCAACGCGGAACTCAAGCGCGTCTACGTCGCCAATATTCCTGAACGTATGGGCCAGCAGGTCCGTCTGGCGCTGCAACAGAACATGGCGGGAGACGGGCCGGAAGATCCGGAAGGCTATAAACTGGTTGTCCAGCCTTCCATCAGCTATGAATCTCTGGACATCCACTCGGACAACACCTCCGGCCGCGTGCGGATGAACGGGCACGCCCACTGGACGCTGTATACTGTTGAACAATATCCAAGGATGCTGGCGCAGGGGGATGCCTCAGCGCTGGATGGCTATACCTCCACCTACGAACAGTATTTTGCCCAGACCCTGAATAACGAGACCACGACAGGCCGCGTTGCCAAAACGCTGGCGGATCAGGTCACGCAGCAGGTGGCAACGTGGTTCCGCACACAGGCCACTCCGGCGCAAAAACGCACGCAGGGCAAGGCCTTCTACCCCATGCCCAATGCCATCCCGAATTCTGAAAAGGATGCGCCAATGGAGCAGGAAGGGGATGATGCCATCCCGGATATGGCCACAGGCCGTGGGGCCCCAAGCCAGACCGGTGGCCTGTAACGGCGGCCGCAGGCAGGGTGCTGCGCCATGAAGATTGATGCCCGCAGCCTGCCCCGTGTAACCCGGGACCCCGGTGCCTGGCGGATTATTCTGCTGCATGGTGAGGATACGGGGCTGATCCGGGAGCGGGCGCAGGATGCTGTCAGGCAGATTGTCGGGTCTGTGGATGATCCGTTCCGCGTCGCGGTTCTGGACAAGGAAACGCATGACCGGCTGGAAGAGGAAGCAACCGCCTTTTCCCTGATGGGCGGACGCCGGGCCGTGCGGGTACGCGATGCTGGAGATACCCTGCTCAAAGCCGTGACGCATGTGCTGGAGCAGAAGACCGATACCCTGGTGGTGCTGGAAGCACCCGGCCTGCCCTCCCGCTCCAAACTGCGCGCCCTGCTGGAAAAGCGTGAAGACTGCGCCAGTGTTGGCTGCTACCCGGAGGAAGGCCGCACACTGGAAGCGACCATCACCCAGATGCTGGCCAGCCACACTGTACGGATTGACCCGGATGCACTCCACTGGCTGACAGGCAGGCTGGGGGCTGACCGGAGCGCAGCCCGCAGCGAGGTAGAAAAGCTGGCCCTGTATGCGGGTGACAGCGGCACACTTTCTCTGGAAGATGTGCATGCCTGCATTGGGGATGCGGGAAGTGTCTCTGTGGAGGATGCCGCTTTTGCCGCGACGGAAGGCCGCCGGACAGAGGCTGATCTGGCCATTGAACGCGCACTGGCGGAAGGCATCAGCCCGATTGCCATAGCCCGCACCTTTCTCTCTCACCTGCACCGCCTGCGGCGGGTGCGGGCGGGCCATGGCGGACGGGGCAGGTCGGAGCGATGCCATCAAAGCCCTGAGACCCCCGGTCTTTTTTAAGCGCACCAACAGCTTTAACCGCGCGGTGGATCTGTGGCCGCTGGCCGCCCTGACCAAAGCGGTGCAGGAAACACAGGCGCTGGAACTGTCCTGCAAACAGACCGGCGCGCCGGATGCCCTGCTGTGCAAACGCTATGTGGCCGGACTTGCGGCCCGCGCGGTGTTGGCCGCCCGGCGCTAGAGGCTCTTGCCCTTGCTCCGGCCGGGGGCTTTCAGTATAGACAGAGGGGTGTGTCCGCGTAGCTCAGCAGGATAGAGCACAGGATTCCTAAGGTAATTGGGCGCCATGACGGGAAACTTCATGGTGTATCCGCTCAAATTCGGGGAACGCTCTGGCAAGCTTTTGCCGTGCCGATCCCGAGCCAAGCTGTGCTCTGGCAACAGAGCCGGAAGGTGTAGAGACTGGACGGGCGGTGCCTACGAGCCGGAAACGGCTTACGGCAAAGGGACAGTCCAGACCACGAACACCCGGCCCCTTTTAAAGGGAGCAAAGCCGGGGGGCGGTGAAAACCGAAGTGGGATGAATCCTGGGGCCATGGGTTCGAATCCCGTCGCGGACACCAGACACCGGCTTCGGCCTCAGCATGTTATGTCAGTCTTTGAGAGTTGCCGCCGGCAGTTCTTCGCCTGAAGCCTCCTCTGCCTGCTCTCTCTTCTGAATGGACTGATCCGCTTCATGCGTCAGGCGCTGTATTTCTTCTTTACTCTCACCAGATGAAGCAAGCTTTTCTCTGTACTCGTAAAATCTCTTAATCAGATCATCTTTTACAAACCAGAGCGTGTTGAACAGAATTTTTTCCGGCAGAAACAACCGGATGGAAGAGGGCACCAGTTTGAGCACCCACCGATAAACCGCTTCCATTTTTTCACGGTCATTCAGCACTTCACTGGCCGCAACAACAGCGACCATTAAAACCGCCTTATCAATATAAGGCCTGTATTTTTTCAGGACCCGTCTGGAAAGCTCGGCTTTGGGCCGGTATGTCTCCACCACTTTTCTGCGGAGCGCATCTGCTTTCTGGCCAGCCGCTTTTGCTCCGGCTTTCAGCTTACCCAGTTTTGTGGGTTTCTGCTCCGCGAGCAACAGAGGTGTTTCATACGTCAGAAGAGCCTCTGGCGTTCCACTGGTTTTTTCAGCATTTTTGTCTGGCACAACAGATCAACCCTGTACAGCACGTCTCAAAAATTGGTCACACTCTGGAGAAGACTGGCGTGAAAGAGCAGGATAGCAGCGCAGTCTGTCTGTTTCCAATCCTTCCCGGTCCACGCCCCCCATCACTCTCTGCATGGCTTTTACACCAGTCATGCGCTGCCAGTCTTCACGCTGTTCAGCAATAAAAGTCAGACTCTTAAATAAAATTCAGTATCGGAACGATATTTTAAAGAAATCAATCACAGAACCAAAAGCCTTCTCAGCATTAACACTCATAAACCCAAAATTATTAACTTTTTTCAATATTGTTTCACTTTCTGCGTCTTCTCATATAATAAAGATGAAAATGAAGAAGAAAGGCAGGATCAGCGTATGCCGAAAATTTTAGCACTTTTTGCTGATGTGATCATATTTGTTCTGGTGCCATGGGGGTTCTGGCGCCTGATTAATAAAACTATTCCTATTGCCGTAATCCCGATTCTTGTCGGCATTCTTTTAGCCGTCACGCATGCCCCTGTGCAAAACCTCGGCATCCCCTCTCTGTATGGCACCTCCATAGGCTGGGTGGCTGTGCTGATCCTTGCCTTCACGGCCGGGCTGGAAATGTGGCAGACCCCCGGAAAAGAGCAGGATGACCCTCTGCCCACGCCCTCGCTGGGCCGTTTGCTGGGCGGCGCGCTGGTAGCACTTGCAGGTCCGTTCCTGATCGGCTCCGTACTGGTCTATTATTTCTTCCTGCCCCTGCGTGGCTGGACACCGCCGCATACAACCCCGCTTATTGGCGCCCTATCGGTCGGGCTGTGCATGGCCGTCAGCGCCCTGCCAGTGCTGATTGGCGTGGTGCGTGAGCTGTCACCGAGCCACCGGCCCATCGGCCATCTGGCCCTCAAACTGGCCGTCGTGGATGATGCCGCCCTGTGGATTGGCCTCGCCGCGCTGCAATTTGTCGCGAAAGGCTCTGCAAGCCTGAAGGGCTGGACCGGGCTGGAGTTTGTCGCCATTGCCCTGCTGGCCGGGCTGGCGCTTGCGGGAAGCTGGGCCACCCGTAACCTCAAACACCCTCCGCTCTGGGTTATCTGGCTGGCTGTCCCCATTTATCTGGCGGCGGATCATGGGCCAGTATGCAGCTTGGGCTGCATGAGCTGATCGGGGCGTATTTTGCCGGGGCTATCATGCCGCCAAGCTGGGTGCGCCGCCTGCCAGTGGAACAGGTTGGTACCTTCTCACTAATCTGGCTTGCGCCCATGTTCTTCGGCCATAGCGGGCTGCATATTGATGGAGACGCCCTGACGTGGCCATCCGTCATTGCCTCACTGATGCTCGTTGTTCTCTCGGTTATCACCAAGATTGGCGCGGTCTTTCTGTTTCCGCCCGCCGCAGGCCTTAACAGCAGGCTCCGGCTTAGTATCGGGGCGCTGTTACAGTGCAAGGGCCTGATGGAAATTGTAGCCGCCACCATTCTGCATCAGCAGGGGATGATTTCCGAATTTGCCTTTGCATCCCTGATGGTGCTGGCGGTGATTTCTACGGTGCTGACTGGCCCGCTCTTCCGGCTGGTTGCCCCGAAAGCACCCGAGGCCACCACACGCTGAGGGCATTCAGTGAGGAGGGACACATCTTGTATTCCGGGGTGTGCCCCTTTTTTTCCGGACACTTACGTCCGGAGTGATTTCTAAAAGCGCAAATTCAACCAGAGATTGCAGAAAGACCGGGGCGGATAAACGCAAACTGCGCGCCCCCTTCTTCTGGCGGTTTTATCCGGGCTGGCGGCGTGCCGCGCCGTTCAGAAACTTCCTGCAACAGCGGCAACGCCATACGGTCTTCCCGCAGCAGGGCAATCAAGGCCCGCGCCCGCAGCACTTCATCATCATTGGCCAGACTGTAGTAAATGGTGCGGGACTCTCGGCGCGGCACAATAATGGCGGCACGCCGCAAGGTGCCCAGTTGCTGGCTGAGAGTCGGCTGGCCAATACCGGTCCGGCTTTCCAGTTCGCTCACAGCCAGAGCGCCACCCAGTAACGCATCCAGAATCATCAGGCGCTGCGGTTGTGCAAACAGCTTCAGCCGCTCCACAAGCTGCTTCGCCATATCGAACGAAAGCCCACTCACGCCTTTGCGTCCTGCTGGAGCGCCATGAACCACGCAGGCCCGGCCTCAGCCACCGCATCCTGCGTCTGGGCTGCGGGGCTTACAACATCATCCCCCGGCATCCAGCCTTCCGGCGTCAGCACATCGCCTTCCGCCACCCGTTGCAGGGCCGCCAGCAAACGCATCAGTCCATGACGGAACGCCCGACGGTCATGGGGTACCATGTAATGGCCCGCACAATGCCGTCCGGATCAATAACGTAGACAGCCCGGACCGTCGCACTGCTCTGGGCTGTAACATCCAGCATGCCATAGGCCCGGCCAATAACCATGGATGGGTCTTCCACCACCGGGAACGGAACCACCACGCCAAACTGCGCCCGGATGGCATCCACCCACGCCAGATGCGAGGGCAGACTATCAATCGACAGCCCGACCAGCGCGCAGTTCATGGCCCGGAACTGCGGTTCCGCCTTGGCAAAAGCAATAAACTCACTGGTGCATACGGGCGTAAAATCCGCCGGATGGGAGAACAGGATCACCCAGTGCCCGCGCAGATTGCTTAAAGTCAGGTCCCCCTGTGTGGTCCGCGCTACAAAATCCGGGGCCGCATCACCAATCTTGAGAGGTGCGGGAGCCTGAAAAAGAGGACATGCTTCAAACGTAGGATCGCTCATGCTGCGTTACTTACGCGGATTACTATCCTTGACGCAAGATGGTTTCGTATTTAATGAAAATGAAGATACAGGTTTAAATTAAATTAGAAACTAACAAGGACGCTCCTTATGACGGATGCCCCTATTGCCGCTGCCACAGCCCAGATTCTGCACGCTGAGCGCACACCCGGACACAAGCCCATCGTCAAAACGTTTTTTGATGAAGCAACCTTCACCGCAAGCCATGTGGTGCATGACCCGGAAACCAAAGCCGCCGCAGTGGTGGACAGCATTCTGGATTATGACGCCGCATCCGGCCGCACCCGGTATGACTCCGCGCGGAAGATTGTTGATTACGTGCGCGCAGAGGGGCTGAAGGTTGAATGGCAACTGGAAACCCATGCGCATGCCGACCATCTTTCCGCGGCCCCTTGGTTGCAGGAGCAGGTAGGCGGCAAGCTGGGCATCGGCGCTGATATTGTGCGGGTTCAGGAAGTTTTTGGAAAAATCTTCAACGCAGGCACCCGCTTCGCACGGGATGGCTCCCAGTTTGACCACCTCTTTCATGATGGGGACCAGTTTCAGATTGGCTCCCTGAAGGCCACAGCCCTGCATGTCCCCGGTCACACCCCGGCTGACATGGCATTTGTTGTCGGGGATGCCGCCTTTATTGGTGACACATTGTTCATGCCTGATTACGGCACCGCCCGTGCGGACTTCCCCGGCGGGGACGCCCGGATGCTGTTCCACTCCATCCGCCGCCTGCTCACACTGCCGGACCAGACGCGCCTCTTCCTCTGCCATGACTACAAGGCACCGGGCCGCACGGAATTTGCGTGGGAAACAACAGTCGGCGCGGAACGGGCCCATAATATCCATGTGCATGACGGCGTGCCGGAAGAAGACTTTGTGACCATGCGCACCAAACGCGACTCCACACTCTCCCTGCCCAACCTCATCATGCCCTCCGTGCAGATCAACATACGGGGCGGCCATATGCCGGAGCCGGAAGAAAACGGAGTCAGCTACATCAAAATCCCCATCAACAAGCTCTGAACCCCGCACGAGCACACACCCCATTCTTTCCGACCTGAGGCACACAGCAGACAATGTCAGATCCCCTCCTACAGACCGGGCTGGAAATTTTTTCCGGCTCTCTGGTCGGCTTTACGCTCGGGCTTATCGGAGGCGGGGGGTCCATTCTGGCAGTGCCGCTCATGGTGTATCTGGTGGGTGTTGCCAACCCGCATGTCGCCATTGGCACCAGTGCACTGGCCGTTGCCATCAACGCGCTGGTCGGGCTGGCGCAACATGCCCGCGCCCATACCGTCAAATGGCGATGCGCCGCCATTTTTGCCTCCTGCGGTGTGCTGGGCGCTTTTATCGGCGCGGCTCTTGGTAAAGCTGTTGATGGTAAAAAACTGCTTCTGTGCTTTGCCATTCTCATGATTGGCGTCGGGATTCTCATGCTGCGGGGCCGCAGGAATGAAGGCTGCCCCGGCGCAAGCTGCAACCGGGATAACGCCGCAAAAGTGGCCGGCTATGGCGCAGGCACCGGGCTGCTTTCCGGCTTTTTCGGGATTGGCGGCGGCTTTCTGATCGTACCCGGCCTGATTGCCTCCACCGGCATGCCTATTCTGAACGCCGTCGGCACCTCGCTGGTCGCTGTCTCCGCCTTCGGGCTCAGCACCGCCGCCAGTTACATGATCTCCGGCTATGTGGACTGGTCGCTGGCCGGACTGTTCATTCTGGGTGGCGCACTGGGCAGCCTGCTCGGGACTCGGGTGGCCCGTTCCATGGCGCAATCCAAAGGCGCGCTGACCATTTTTTTCGCCTGCGTGATTTTCTGCGTGGCGACTTACATGATCTGGCAATGCCTGTCCGGCCGATAACGGCGGATACTTAACCCAATAAATTAAATATCGTCTTCCTGCTGAAGACTGGGACGGGGCCTTAACGGCCCCGTTTTTGTTTTTTCGCGGCAGCCCTGCACTGCGCGCGCACCGCCGTACCCTTGACGGAAAATAGTTTCATAAATATTTTAATATTGCTTTCATTAATTATGAAAGTGTATTTCTTCATGACGCTCCTCCGCAGGCAGGCACCCCTTCATGCACGCTCACTCTTCCAACAACGACTGGCAGACCGCTGGCATGGCCCGGCGGGCCAAAGGCTGGCTGGCTGGCAGCGTGATGCTGGGCGGTATGGCGGCGGTCCTGTTTGTGCTCCACCTCACGCTGCTGGCGGGCCTGATTGATGCTCTGACCTTCCACGGCGCGTCCTTTGCCACAGAGCAGCACACGCTCTTCCTGCTCATCGCCGCGCTGAGCAGCAGCCTGATTCTGCAAGGACTGGCGGACAGAGCCGGGCTTGAAGCAGGATTACGGATTGCAGCACAGGTGCGGCAGGACGCCCTGCGCCATCTGTTCCGGGCTGGGCCGGTCGGGGCTACAGCGCTCCCCGCTGGCCGCATTCTCACCACCCTGACGGAAGGGGTGGATGCGCTGGAACCCTATTTTGCCCAGTATATTCCCCGCGCAGCCATGATGGTCGTGCTGCCGGTGCTCATTCTTGGCGTAGTGTTTCATCTGGATGGCTGGAGTTTTGTAATTCTGGTCTGCACAGGCCCGCTGATCCCGGTTTTTATGGCGCTGGTCGGGTACAGCGCCCAGAACATCATGGACCGGCAATGGATGCAGCTTGTTGTGCTCGGCTCCAGCTTTCTGGATTCCCTGCGCGGCCTGCCCACTCTGCGCCTGCTGGGACAGACGCAGGCCAGCATCGCCCGGATGGCAGCCGCCACGGAAGCACACCGGGCCAGCACCCTGTCTGTCATGAAAGTTGCTTTCCTGACGTCTGCCGTTCTGGAATTTTTCTCCAGCCTGTCCATTGCCCTCGTGGCCGTAGTGTTCGGGGCCAGACTGCTCTCCGGCACGGCCGACTTCCGCTCAGCCTTTCTCGTTCTGCTGCTGGCACCGGAATATTTCATGCCGCTTCGGGCTTTTTCCGCCAGCTATCATGCCCGCCAGAACGCAACAGCCGCCGCAACCCGACTGGCTGATGTATTTGCTTTACCGGAAATGGCTATAGCCAACAGAGCAGACCAGCCGAACACCAACACTACACGCCACATAGAGCAAATAGTCTGTTCCGGGCTGAGCGCGGGGTATGATGGGACGCCCCCGGCGTTGCAGGATCTCTCCTGCACGTTAAACCGTGGCACACTCACCGCCATAACCGGAGAAAGTGGCGCGGGAAAAACAACCTTTCTGCGTCTTGTTCTCGGTTTTTTACAGCCGATGTCCGGTGAGATCCGCGCATATGATGCAACAGGCGCGTCTGTTGAAGGCTGGCAAAACCACATCGCCTGGGTTCCTCAGCGTCCGGTTATGGCACTGGGCAGCATTGCGGACACTCTGCGCCTTGCAAAACCAGACGCAACAGAAGCCGAACTCCGCGCTGCGGCGCAGCAGGCCGACGCTCTAGATTTTATTCTGGCTCTACCAGAGGGTTTTGAAACATCTGTAGGGGAAAGAGGCGCATGCCTCTCCGGCGGCCAGATCAAACGGCTGGCTCTGGCCCGCGCCCTGCTGCGCAATCCGGATATTTTGTGTCTGGATGAGCCCACATCCGATCTGGACCCGGAAAGCGCCTTGCGTGTGGCACAGGCCATCCGTCGTTGCGCCGCCGACCGGATTGTTCTTGTTGCCACCCATCATGCCGCCATGACGGCACTGGCTGACCAGCGCCTGAATCTCAGCCAGAATCATGGAGAAAGTCTCTTTACATATCAGAGGGCCTGCGCATGACCATGCTGACCTTCTCAGGCCTTTTCACACGCGCTCTGCGTGGGCCTGTCCTGCTTGGTCTGGCGCTGGCCTGCGTGGCTGCTCTGGCCAATTTCGGGCTGCTGTTCCTGTCCGGCTGGCTTCTGGCCGGAGCTGCCTGCGCGGGAGCCGCGGGGCTGGCCGCACAGCAGGCCTTCAACATGATGCTGCCTGCAACAGGTGTGCGCTTCTTTGCGACGCTCCGAATTATCACACGCTATCTCGAACGGCTGGTTACACATGACGCCAGCCTGCGCCTGACAGGCCGCCTGCGGGTCTGGACCTATACAAAGCTCGCACCGCAGGCTCCTGCTGGACTGACCGATAAACGCGGGGGCGATCTGCTCTCCCGCTTTGTGTCGGATACAGATCGCGTCGGCCAGTCCTATACAGACACATTTATTCCGTTTGCGCGGGCGCTCCTGTGCGGGCTGGTTTTTGCTTTCATTTTCGGAATTTTTCTCAAAGAGGCAGGTTACGTTCTGGCTCTGGGTATGCTGGTTTGCTGCCTACTGCTGCCTGTAAGCGTTGGTCTGTTATCTGCCCCCTACCTGCGTACGCTCGCAACACAACGCGGCGCTTTTCAGGCCGATCTGGCAGACACGCTGACGGGGTTAGGGGAATATCTGACTCTCGGTGCCAGCGGGTCCCGCCTTCTGGCGCTGGAGACACAGCAGAAAAGCCTCCAGCAGACAGAACGCTCTCTTGCAACACTGGAAAGTGGTGCGCGCAGCCTGATCACGCTTATTGGCTTGCTCACCACACTCTGCGTCGTTTTTCTGGCTATGCAGGCATTCCATCAGAACATCCTCTCCGCACCGGAAATCCCGATGCTCGCTCTGGGATGTCTGGCTGCTTTTGATGTCGCCCAGCCCTTACCTGCCGCATGTCAGGCTTACACCCGCGCCCGGATAGCTGCGGAACGCCTGCAAGCCGCATGTCATGCACCGCCTTGTGTGCCTGCTCCCGTCACGCCGCCCCCTGCGCTGCATGCGCCGCTGGACCTGAGTCTGCATGATGTCTCCTTCCGGTATCCGGATAGCCCGAACCCGGTTCTGCATCATGCCAGCCTGCGCATCCGGCAAGGAGAACGGGTGGCGCTTATCGGCGCTTCCGGGGTTGGAAAAAGCAGCCTGATCAGCTCCTGAGCCGGTTTTACCCATATCAGGAGGGGGACATTACGCTCGGCGGGCAGGATCTGCGGGCATTCTCCACGGAAGATCTTGCAAAAACTATAAGTGTTGCACAGCAAGACTTCCATCTGTTCAACGGCACCATTCGGGACACACTTCTGCTGGCGGCCCCGATGGCCGATGATACACGCCTCCATGACGCCCTGCGCATTGTGCAACTGGACGCCTTTGTGCAGCACGCCCCCAACGGCTGGACACACTGATCGGGGATGAAGGGCTTGCCCTTTCCGGCGGGCAGGCCAGACGGCTTGTGCTGGCACAGGCGCTACTGCGCAACACCCCCTGGCTCATTCTGGATGAGCCCACTGAAGGGCTGGACCAGAAAACCGAATACAGCCTGATGCAGAGCCTTATTTCCGCAAGGCCAGATGCCACGATTCTGTGCATCACGCATCGGCGTAGCCTGATCCCGTTTATGGACCGGACACTCACGCTGGCAGGCGGCCAGATCTGCCCGGCGGAGGAGGTGCCATGAGACGATAATCCTGAAAATCCCCCGCTTAAGAGTGCCTATGATAAAGGATTTTTAAAATGGATATGATCAACCCGACCGTTGTTGATCTCTCACGCTTTCAGTTCGCGCTGACAGCCCTCTACCACTTCATGTTTGTGCCCCTCACGCTGGGTCTGACATTCATGCTGGCTGCCATGGAGACGGTGTATGTCGTCACCGGCAGAAAAATTTACAAAGACATGGCCATGTTCTGGGGCAAGCTCTTTGGCATCAACTTTGCCCTTGGTGTTGCGACCGGCATCACCATGGAATTTGAGTTCGGCACCAACTGGTCCATGTATTCCCGCTTTTTTGGGGATATGTTCGGCACGCCGCTGGCCATTGAAGGTCTGATGGCCTTTTTTATGGAATCGACCTTTGTTGGGCTTATGTTTTTTGGCTGGGACCGCCTGAGCAAACAGGCGCATCTGGCTGTTACCTATCTTGTAGCGCTGGGCTCCAACCTGTCGGCCCTGTGGATTCTGATTGCCAATGCCGGGATGAACGTCCCGCACGGCGCACATTTTGACCCGGATACGATGCGTCTGGAATTTGACAGCTTTGTTAAGCTGATTTTCAGTCCGGATGCACAGGCCAAGTTCGTCCATACCTCGGTTGCAGGCTATATTTCCGCGGCACTCCTCGTAATGGGTGTCAGCGCATTTTATCTGCTGCGTGGCCAGCACCGTCAGTTTGCGGCCCGGTCCTTCCGCATGGCCGCCCTGTTTGGCATCATCTCCACGGTTGCCGTCATTACGCTGGGCGATGTTCTGGGCCGGGAAGACTATATGGAACAGCCCACCAAGATCGCTGCGATTGAAGGCCTGTGGCACACCAGCAAACCACCCTATGAACCCTGGATTCTGACGGCCCTACCTGACGATGCCAGACAGGAAAACCACTTTGAAATCGGTGTTCCGTTTGTTCTGACACCCCTTATCACGCATGATTTCAATACACCCATTATGGGCATGCATGAACTGGAAGACGCCGCGGCTCCGCGCATTGAATCCGGCATTACCGCCGTGGCGGCTCTGCACCGGTATCAGGAAACGCACCAGCAGGCTGATCTGGACCAGTTTAAAGCGCATGAAGCCGACCTCGGCTTTGGCTTTCTGGCAACACGCCACGCCCCCAATCAGGACGTAACCGCTATCCCGGCGGACGCCCTCCAGAATGTTATTACCGAGACAAAACCTGACATTCTCCCGAATGTGTTTGTAACCTTCTGGTCTTTCCGTATCATGGTGTTTCTTGCGCTCTATTTCTTCGCGCTGTTCGCCATTTCCGCTTACCTCAGCCTCAAGAACAGGCTGGAGCGTAATAAACTCATTCTTAAAGCCTGCATGTGGTCCATTCCGCTCCCCATTCTGGCAACGGAATTCGGGTGGATTACCGCTGAAGCAGGCCGTCAGCCCTGGACCGTGTTCAATACGCTGCCGACCTTCCTGTCCGCCTCCACGCACAGCACCTCCTACATGGTCTTTTCTCTGGCTGGCTTTGCGCTGCTCTACAGCATCTTCATCGCGGCGGAACTGTATCTGATGTTCAAATTCGCCCGACTTGGCCCTGAGGCTCATGACGCCCCACATGGTGCGGACTCTTATGCGCCACACTATGCAGGCACTGGCACAGCCCACGTGTCTGGCCACTGATGCTTCTGTTAAAAGAAAGGTCCTGACATGGAACTTTATGCACTTCTTAAACTGGTCTGGGCGGCTCTGCTGTGCGTGCTGCTGATCGGCCTTGGCCTGATGGTCGGCATGGATATGGGTGTAGGCACCCTGCTGCGCTTTGTGGGCCGCAATGATGGGGAGCGCCGCACCGCGCTCAACATTATCGGCCCGCACTGGGACGGAAATCAGGTATGGTTCATTCTGGGTGGCGGAGCGATTTTTGCGGCTTTCCCGACCCTGTATGCCACATCCTTTTCCGTATTTTACGTGGTGATGATCCTGCTGCTGTTCAGCATGATCCTGCGGCCCGTAGCTTTTGAATATCGCTCAAAGGCGGACTCCATCTGTGGCGCGCAAGCTGGGACTGGGTTTTTCTGATTTCCGGCTTTCTACCCATGTTTATCTACGGAGCAGCCTTTGGGAACATCCTCCACGGCGTTGGTTTCCACTTTGGCTGGACCGGGCAGTATTATCAGGACAGTTCCTTTTTCTCTTACCTGCTCAACCCCTTTGCCATTGTCTGTGGCCTGATGTCTGTAGCCCTCAGCGTGTATCAGGGGGGTGTCATGCTGATGCTGCGGGCAGAAAACCCGATTTATGACCGCGCCCGCCGCTACGCCCTGCGCGGCGGTCTGGCCGCAGCAGCGCTGTTCCTGATCGGCGGTGTCTTTATCTCCCGCATGCAGGGGTTTGTCTTTACCGCGCCGGTCAACCCGGCCATGCCAGCATCCCCTCTGCATGGCCAGCACGTCGCTATGGTTGCAGGTGGCTGGCTGCATAATTTTGCAGCCCATCCGGTTCTGTGGCTTCTGCACTGCTGGGTCTGGCAGGCATGATTGGCGGAACGCTGGCTGTCCGTATGCATAAAGCCATTCTGGCATGGTGGACCGGGCTTGGCTCATGGATTGGCACCATCGGCACTGTTGCCGCTGCCATGTTCCCGTTCTTCATGCCCTCCACCACAACGCCGGACCAGAGCCTGACAGTCTGGAACAGCTCTGCCAGCGCCTATGGCCTGACTTGTATGCTGGTGGTGGCACTCATCTTTGTGCCCATCATCCTCTGCTACACCTCATGGTGCTATTATGTCATGCGCGGCAAGGTGCATACGGCAGACATCGTTAACGATAGTCACAGCTACTGAGAGGGAATTTTACCATGCAACTTCTACGTTTGGCCGGTCTGGCCGCTGTTCTGGTCGTCTCCCTGCTGTTTGCCGTTTTTGTGGGGGATCAGGGCCCCTGGTACTTTGCCTGGGTGATTGGCACCATCATGATCATTCTGATCTCGGGTGCCGGAGCCATTCTGCTGGATGCCCAGCAGGATGGCACGATCAATTCTTCTTCCGATCAGGAGGTGTGAGCTATGTTAGGGGATCTTGAAGGGATTATTCTGTTTATTCCTGCATTCTACCTTCTGCTTTATCTTATTGCCTATCGGGTCGTGCGTAAGTTCTTCCCGTAACTCTCTTCAGAATAAAGCAAACGATGTGACCTCACGCCGGTTTTCTGGCGTGGGGTTTTTTGCAGGTTCCCACCTAATTCCAAAAAAATAATTTTAAAATCTCTTTTTTATTTATAATATTTTTATAAATAAATTTGTTTTCCTGTTGTGTTTTTATGGTATTTTATACACATGGCTTACCAGCGGAGCGCACGCTTCAGCTTCTGGCCTGTTCTGACAAAAAGCCTCACAAGCTTCTGCTCTCATGCTGCTTCGCACGCGGCATGAGAGCGGGCAGCAGCAACTGCTGTGTGAAGCTGCGCGTAGATATTTCCCTCACCCAGAACTTCAGTAATCCGGTGGCGTTCCATGTCCGCCCGCAAAAACGGATTAACACGCCCAAACGCAACCAGCACTGACCGTGCCTGTAATTCCTGCAAAACCGTGCGCAACAGGCAGGCCGCAGAATAATCAATATCCGTAATGGCGCTGGCATCCACCACCACACACCGGACAGGCATGGGTGCTGTACTGATCAAAAGCCGGAGATCCTCCGCAAAGCGGTTACAGTTTGCATAGAACAGGTCCGCACAAAAGCGATAGACAATCAGGCCCGGCTCCGTCTCCACCCCGGCTTTGACAAGAGAGGCCTCCAGAAGTTTTGTATGCGCATCTTCCTGCAAAACCATTGTATGCGGCTCGTAACTATGCCGCACATGCCGGAACAGGGAGAGCGCGATAGCGACCAGAATCCCCTGCTCAACCCCAATCCCGACAACTGTGGCGGCCGTAATCAGCGCCAGTCCAAATTCCCCCGGCTTTCCTGCCGAATACGCCATAGCGCACGCAGATCAATCATCCCCATGGCAACATTGAACACAATAGCGCCCAGCACGCAGCGCGGCAGATAGCGCAGCGGGGCTGTGAGAAACAGCAGAACACCCAGCGTGACACAGGCAAACACCAGTTGGGCTCTCTGGCTGCGTGCCCCGGCCTGCACGGCCATGGCGGTCTGGGTCGGGCTGCCATTAACCGTGAAGGTACCGCTGAGCGCGGCAACGGCATTTGCGGCACTCAGCCCCAGAATATCCTTATCTTCATCCGTATTTTCCTGAAATTCATAAGCGTAGATACGGGATGTTGCAGCACTTTGCGCAATAATCACAAACACGCAGGATGTTGCGACTGGCAGCAGACTGAGAATATCATTCCACCCGACCTGCGGAAAATGCAGGGACGGCAAACCGCCAGAAAGCGGGCCAACCACCGCTACCCCGCGCGCCTCCAGCCCCAGTGCCCAGCTTGCAAAAATGCTCCCCACAACCAGCACTAGTGCCAGCGGCTTATGCGGTGCCAGTTTTTCTCCCGCATATAAAAACAGGCACATGCCACAGGACAGGGCCGCCGTTAACGGAACGAGATGCGGTAAGTTTTTCAGCAGATCGAGACATTGCACAAAAGGATTATGCGCTGTGGAGTGCAGCCCCAGCATGTCATACGTCATGGCAATGGCAACCTGCAGGCCAACCCCGGCCATAAAGCCGACCAGCACTGTGCGGGAGAGAAAGTCTGCCAGAAAACCCAGCCTGAACAGCCGCGCGACCAGCAGGAACCCGGCGCTGAGTAACGCAACCATACTGACAAGCGCCATGTAATGCGCGCTTCCGGGCGGAGCCATCCGCGCCAGCGCGCTGGAAAAAATAGCAGCGGTTGCGGAATCTGCCGCCACCACCAGATGCCGTGAGGACCCGAAACCTGCAAACGCCACCAGTGGCAGCAGGACCGTATACAGCCCGGTAACCGCAGGCATGCCTGCAATACGGGCATAGCCCAGCACCTGCGGGATATTCATGCAGGCCAGAGAAAGCCCCGCCAGCGTGTCCCGCACCGCACTGGCCCGGTCACCCTGCCCCCATGTTCTGAACAGGTTTTTCAGCATCTTGCCACCCCCACAGTCTTCTGATTGCTCAGGGCGTTTTGCCGTTAATCCGGGGCTGCGTCACCTTTTTAAAAAACAGGTCTTCTCCATTAAAAAAGCCACCCTGCTTCCATATGGGAACAGGGTGGCTTGGACTGCGTCAAACAATATCAGAAAATTCAGTGTCTCTTTTGCTTGTATAGAGACGCTTTTCAGACCTTATTCCGCAGCCAGCGGCTCCTGATACCGGAAACGGGCTGTCGCAACATCACACACATAAGACCGTGCGAGAGATGCCGCATTTTCCGCGAGTTCATTCACCGCATTCAGAATATAATCAACTTTGCTATCATCCATCAGCACGCTGAAATTCAGCCGTACCCAACCCGGCTTTTCTACTTCCTGCCCCGCACGGATGGCCTCATGCATCTGCATGGATTCCGCCTCACCCAGAGCAAGGAGCCGGTGCGCATACGGCCCGGCGCAGGCGCATCCGCCACGCGCCTGAATACCATACAGGTCTGACAACATCCGGGTAAAAAGCTGATGATGAATCCTGTTTCCCTCAGAATCTGTCACCCGGAATGAGAAGATCGGCAGATGCTGTTTTGCCTGCGCATTCCCCAGAAGTTCCAGATGCGGATTAGCATGCCAGCACGCATAAGCCCGCTCATACAAAGCCTGATTCCGCTCTGCCATAAATGCCGCACCCAGCGCATCTTTGACCAGAAAACACAGCGCCGCCCGGATATTCCCCACAACGTCCGGCGTGCCTGCTTCTTCCCGTGCGATGACGCTGGCTGAATAGTCATGCCCCCAAGGGGACACAAAACGCACCGTACCACCGCCGGGCAGCGTTGGCTCCTGCGTTGCCACAGCCGCTTCCCGCACAATCAGCACGCCAGACGCGCCGGGGCCGCCAATAAATTTATGCGTGGAGAGAACAACGGCATCTTTTTCCGCATCTGTCCCGGCTTTCATGTCAATCGGCAGGTAAGGCCCACCTCCGGCATAATCCCAGACAGATTTTGCACCGTATTTTTTAAGAAGCCGCGTGACAGAATCAGTATCTGTTACAATGCCAGTAACATTGGAGGCACTGGAAAAAGCGCCAATTTTCAAACGGTCCGGAGCGGCTGCGGCCAGATGCGCCTCCAGTTGTGCCAGATCCGGCCCACCCTCCGGCGCTTCTGCAATTTCAATCAGTTCCGCTCCACTTTCCCGCCAGGGCAGAATGTTGGAATGGTGCTCATACGGGCCAATCAGCACAAGGGACGTGCCCCCGCGCGTACGGCATCCCGCACCCCAAGCAGATGCACAAGGCGGTTGAGACCTGCGGTCGCGCCATTGCCGGTAAAAATTGTCGCAAAGCCCTGCTCCGCCCCACACAGGCGCGCAATAATCTTCCGGGCTTCATTCCGCATACGGTTCATGACCTGACCGCAGAAGGATGCTTCCGTATGGCTGTTGGCATAGTAAGGCAGAACCTGTGTCGCCACAGTCTGTTCAATAAGGCCCAGAGCCCGGCCAGAAGCAACGTAATCCGCGTAGACCAGCGTTTTGGGGCCAAATGGTCCGGGAATTGTCAGCGTATCGCCAATAAGGTCTGCACGCAGGCGGGTAATAACGTCTCCGCCCTGCAAGTTTTCGGCAAAACGGGAAAAAACGTTTTCTGGAGAAGAGATCATCATAGTCCGGAACCACAAACACTGGGAAACACTGTTCCGCAATCTTAAGAAAACTCCGACCAAAAAAGATTCTCTATTTCATGATTGAATCTTGCCATACTCGATCATATGATCGGTTATGACCCATAAACTTGATAGTTTTGATCGCGCTATTTTACGCGCCCTGCAGCAGGATGCCTCCTTATCCCAGCGGATCTGGCGGAGCGGGTCGGAATGTCTCAAAATGCCTGCTGGCGGCGGTTACAGGCCCTGCGAGCTCGGGCGTCATGCAGGGAGAGACGCTGCGTCTGGACCGTGCCGCCGTGGAACTGGACCTGACCGTGCTGGTGCTGATCAAAACGCGGCATCATTCTCAGGACTGGCTGAAAAACTTCCGGCAGATCATCCTCTCCATTCCCAACATTGTCGATTTCTACCGCATTGCCGGAGAGTATGATTACATGCTGAAAGTCGTCGCGCGGGATATGAATGCGTTTGATGCTATTTATCGGAAAATGATAGAAAAAATCGACATTGATACTGTGACCTCCTACATGGCGATGGAAGCGATTGCGGATAACCGCCCTCTGCCTGTCTGAGGCGTTTCTCCTGTTCAGGAGAGACTTTTCCTTTTTCTAGCCCCGGCTCAAGGATGCTGTGATGCCTGTTACACTTTACCACAACCCTACCTGCGGCACCTCCCGCACGGTACTCGGCCTTATTCAGGATGCTGGCATAGAGCCCGAGATCGTCCTGTATCTGAAAACACCCCTCAGCCGGGAAAAGCTGGCGGAGCTTGTAGAGCAGACAGACCTGACCGCGCGTGACCTGCTCCGCCAGAAAGGTACGCTGTATGAAGAACTGGGCCTGAAAGACGTATCCGTAACGGATGATCAGATTCTGGATGCCATTGCCGCACACCCGGCATTGCTCAACCGCCCGATTGTTGTGACAGATAAGGGGGCCGCTGCATGCCGCCCGGCGGAGACAGTGCTGCGCCTGCTGCCCTGAGGCAGACCAGAAAAAAGCCCCGGCATGAAAACACCGGGGCCAGAAAACCTTTTAATATTCAACCACGGTGCGAATACTTTCACCCCGCGCCATCATATCAAAACCTTCATTGATTTTTTCCAGCGGGAGCGTGTGGGTAATAAGATCATCAATATTGATCTTATGCTCCATGTACCAATCAACAATTTTGGGCACATCAGTCCGACCGCGCGCCCCACCAAAGGCAGAACCGATCCATCGCCGCCCCGTGACAAGCTGGAACGGGCGTGTGCTGATTTCCTGCCCAGCTCCCGCCACCCCGATAACGGTCGAAACACCCCAGCCACGATGCGCACATTCCAGCGCCTGACGCATCAGGGTCGGGTTGCCCACACATTCAAAAGTATAATCGGCACCGCCGCCTGTCAGTTCAATCAGATACGCAACCAGATCACCGTTCGGGCCAAGATCTTTCGGGTTTACAAAATCCGTCATCCCGAATTTGCGGGCAATCGCTTCACGCTCAGGGTTGATATCAACACCGATGATCCTGTCCGCCCCGACCATTTTGGCGCCCTGAATGACATTCAGACCAATGCCACCCAGCCCGAACACGGCCACGGTCGAGCCTGCTTCAACCTTAGCGGTAAACAGAACGGCCCCAATGCCGGTCGTGACACCACAGCCGATGTAGCAGACCTTATCAAACGGGGCGTCTTCCCGAATTTTCGCCAGAGCGATTTCCGGCAGCACCGTGTAATTCGCAAAGGTCGAGCACCCCATATAATGATGGATGGGCTGGCCCTTAAAAGAAAAACGGGACGTGCCATCCGGCATCATCCCCTTACCCTGCGTGGAACGGATGGCAGTGCAGAGGTTGGTCTTGCGGGAGAGGCAGGATTTACATTCCCGACATTCCGGCGTGTAGAGCGGAATCACGTGATCACCGGGTTTCAGGTGCCGCACACCGGGACCGACCTCAACCACAATCCCAGCCCCTTCATGGCCCAGAATAGCAGGAAACAGTCCCTCAGGGTCCGCACCGGAGAGCGTATATTTATCCGTGTGGCACAGGCCCGTCGCCTTGATTTCCACCAGAACTTCACCCTCACGCGGGCCTTCCAACTGCACGGTTTCAATTTCAAGCGGTTTTCCCGCTTCAAAAGCTACGGCGGCCCGTACGTCCATGCTTATCCCCTGTCTTTCTATGGTGTGACCCGTGAGCCGGGCAGACAGCCCGGTCTTTCCGCCAGAATAACCCCAGCCTGAACCCTAGGGCTACAGCCGGGCCTGTGTTCTCTGGTCACATCTGCTTTTCCAGCATGACACATCTGTATCGCAATCAGAACAAGACGAGGTGTCTAAGCGTCAGGCGGAAAGCAGCTTTTGCAGAACAGACCAGAACTTTGGATGGTCCGCCATGCTGACTGTCAGCCTGATGCAGGACGAGGGAGCCTGCACGGGTGAAAACAGAACACCCGGCGCCAGCAGCACACCCATTTCCGCCGCCTGACGCGCCAGAACCTCGGAATTACGCCCGCAATCCGCCCAGACAAAAATGCCCGCATGGGGCAAATGCGGCACCGTCAGGCCGCAGGCAATCATCCGCTCAATACAGCGTTCCCGCGCCTGATCAACCCGTTGCCGGAGCCGCACCACCTGCCGTCTGTACTGCCCTTCCTGCAAAAGCCTGTGCACCACACATTCCCCCAGAACAGACGTGGTGAGGCCCGCCAGCAACTTCAGATCCGTCAGCCGCAAAATCAGCTCCGGCGCAGCCGCCAGAAAGCCCACGCGCAACCCCGCCGCCAGCGTTTTGGCATAGCCCCCTACCAGAATAACCCGCTTCAGCCGGTCCAGTGAGGCCAGCCGGACCGGAATACCGGGATGAAAATCGGCATAGGTATCATCTTCAATAATCAGAAAATCATGTTTTTCTGCCAGCCTCAGAACATCATGCGCAGCCGCAGCGGATAAGGTCTGCCCAGTTGGATTATGCACAGCACTGTTAATCAGAAACAGTTTAGGCTTATGCGCTGCCGCCAGATGATCCATCACATCCAGATCAGGGCCGTCCGGCCCGCGTGGCACCCCGACAATCCGCACCCCACAGGCGGCAAGACGCCCGAAAATCAGAAACCAGCCGGGGTCTTCCACCATCACGGTATCACCGGGCTGGAGCAGGAGGCGGAACAGCAGATCAAGCGCGTGCGTGACGCCTGCTGTCAGCATCAGCGTCTGGTCACGCTGAGCCGCAATGCCCTGACTTTGCAGTTGGACAGCAAGCTGTTCCCGTAACGGCGCATAACCGCGCGGGTGCCCGTAGCCAAGGCAGGCCGCACCTGCCCCCCGGCCTGCCGCACGGATGGCGGCGTGCACCATCCCGGTATTCATCCAGTCTTCAGGCAACAGACCCGCCGCAGCCGAAATTTCCACAGGGGCGGCTTCCGGAAACATGCCTCGAAGCAGCCAAGCCACATCAAGCTGCGAGGGCAGGGCTGAAGGAGCCACAGCCGCATCCGCCAGTGGCGGGAGTGGAACAGCGGCTTTAACAAAATATCCGGCACCCTGCCGGGGTTCGATCAGACCTTTGCTCACCAGCCGGTCATACGCCTCCAGCACGGTAAAGCGGCTCACCCCGCACTCTCCGCCATGCGCCGCACGGACGGCAACCTGCTGCCAGCCCGCAGCAAATGGTCTGCAATCCGGCTTGTCAGCTCCTGCTCAAGCTGCACCACCAGCGTAGTCTCGCTCCCCCGCACCGGGCGCCAGTGCGGGATCAACGCCGCAGTGCCGCGTTTTGAAACTGGCATGGCCTTTCCTCCGGAACAGTCTGAAAACTGTCGTGCAAACTGTACCGGGTCTGTTCCGGCATTTTCCTGAATACTGACATGCTCCCGCTTTCTGCAAACGGAGTTTTGCGCATCATGTCCTTCTGGAGCAGCTTTGGCCCCCTGACCGCTTTCGCTCTGGTGGCCTCCATCACTCCCGGCCCGAACAACACCATGCTGGCCGCATCCGGCCTGAACCACGGCTTTCGGCGGTCTATTCCGCATATTCTGGGTGTGACCCTCGGGTTTGTGCTGATGGTCGGGCTGGTCGGGCTTGGGCTGGGTGTGGTGTTTGAGCGGTTTCCTCTGCTGTATGTCTGGCTGAAATATCTGAGCGCGGTCTACCTGCTGTGGCTGGCGTGGAAAATTGCCACAGCTAGCCCGGCCTCAGCAGACTCCGGCGCAAGCCAGCCGATCAGCTTCATGCAGGCGGCGGGGTTCCAGTGGGTAAATCCCAAGGCGTGGATTATCGCGATTGGCATTGTGTCGGCCTATCTGCCGCATGAAAACTTTCTGTTCGGACTGGCTCTGGCCTGCATCATCTGCGGGATCATGACCCTCCCCTGCGTCAGCCTGTGGACCAGCTTTGGGGCCATTATGCGCCGCTGGCTAAGCCAGCCCTCCATTCTGCGGGGCTTCAACCTGACCATGGCCGCCTTGCTGGTGGCCTCTCTCTACCCGCTGATGATGGAGGCCGGGACGCATTAAGAGGACCGGAAGCGTGCTGCAAACCGCCTGAAACCCGCATGATTTCAAGAATTTCTGGCCTTTCTCCTTGAGATACCCCTGCTCTGGCCTTAATATGCCCGGCACTGAAGCATCTGGCTTCACTGACGCGTGACAATACGAAAAGGTGCCTGTGCATGGAGTGGACCGATGAAACGATCGCCCGGCTCAAAGAGCTCTGGGCGGAAGGCCTCTCAACTGCAGAAATTGGCCGTCGGCTCTCCATCACCAAAAACGCCGTGGTGGGCAAAGCGCATCGCCTGAGCCTGCCCCCACGCCCCTCCCCTATCCGGCGGAGTGACAAATCCAAGGCAGCACCCCCGGAAAGTGCTGTAAAAGCCGCTCCGGTGGCAGCAGCCCCGGTGAAAGACAAAGTACCTCAGCCTGTGGCCCCTGCCGCGGACACACAGCCTGCTCCCGTCTCCGCTGCCAGCGTGGATGTCCCCGCCAGCAAACCGGCAGCCCCGCAGCCCAAAGCAGCAGAAGTCAAACCCGCCAGTCGAAAAAGCGCCGGCGGCTCCGCGCGCTCCGGCAAAACCCAAAACCTCTCTGCGCAGCATTTCCGACCCGGAACCCAAAAAACGCCGTGGCCCATCCTGCTGCTGGCCGATTGGTGACCCCGGCACCCCGGGTTTCCATTTCTGCGGGGCCACTCCGCTGCCGGGCAAACCCTATTGCGCGGAACATGCGCAGATTGCGTATGTCAAACTGCGTGACCGGCGCGATAACGTCGCCTGACACACGCCATAGTCGGCATAAAAAGCGCGCCTCCCTGCATCAGCAAGGGGCGCGCTTTTTTGTTCCTGCGGACAAACGGAGGCTTTCACCCCCGTCTGATCACAGCCGGATCAGCCTTCGGCTTTAACCGGCGTATCGGCAGCAGGTGTTGTGGCAGCAGGCTTGGGTGCGCTGTTGTCATCGCTCAGCATTTCAAGCTGACCGGTGATCTGCCCACCATCTTCCACCTTCAGGCGGCGGCAAGCGGCCTTGCCCAGCAGGCGGCCGGTTGCGCGTACTGTCAGGCTACCGCGCACCGTCAGGGAGCCATCAACCGTTCCGGCAATTTCTGCGTTCTCAACTTCCACACCACCGCGGAACAGGCCGCCCGGCATCACAGCAAGTTCCTTGGCGGAAATCATGCTGGATTCCACAGTGCCTTCCACAACCAGACGTTCGGCATCCTGCACGGTGCCCTGAACGCTGATGCCACGGCCGACAACAAGAGTCCGCTGGTCCGGGACGTCTTTTTTCGGCTGCTGCGGTGTGACACCACGTGCGGCAGCGCCCGGCATGGGGGGCACGCCAGCGTTAGGAGAGAGGGGGGAACCGGGGGGAAGAGGCGCACGACCCATTGAGGTCTCCTTTGTTGCGTCTGGACGGGGAGCAGGTGCCGTTCCGCTGCCGGATGGCGGAGGCGAACCCGCGGGAGAGGAAGGAAAAAGCGTACCAAATGAGCCAGCAGGACGCGCAGCGCCCGGCTGACTGGTACTCTGACCGGCATTTTGCCCGGCCGGTCGGTTATCTTCAGGCTTGCGTCGTTTAAACAAGAATCCCCCCGCCATGCTGGCTGCCGTTGTGCGACAGCGGTTATACGTCTGTACCTGCCCGCGTCGATCCATCAAGCCGGCAGCCAATTTGTTATACAGCGGACAGACTGCGCGGCAAGCATCCCTTACCGCTTGCTGTTGCCCTTTTTATGGCAGCGCGATACCGAAAGAGCGGATCTGCTCATTTTTTCAGGAAAATAGACATCGTCATGACTGGCTCTGAGGCAAAATACGATATTCTCGGCATTGGCAACGCAATTACGGACATTCTTGCCACTGTCGAACCCGCGTTTCTGCTTGAGCAGAATCTGACCCCCGGCAGCATGACGCTGATTGATGCCGCCCGTGCGGACAGCCTGACCGAAAACCTGAAAGTGGAGCAGGTTATGGGCGGGGGCTCTGCCGCAAATACCTGTGTTGTGGCCGCACAGTTTGGCGCACGCGTTGCGTATCTGGGCAAGGTTGCGCATGACACCGCAGGCCAGAAATTTGCGCAGGATCTGCGCGATAACGGCATCACCTTCCCCTCCACGCCGCTGGACGGGCATATTTCTGAAAACCTGCCGACGGCGCGCTGCGTCGTTATGGTCACACCCGACGGCCAGCGCACCATGGCGACGTATCTGGGAGCCTGCACGCATTTCACGCCAGAAGATGTGCTGCCGGAGATGCTTGCAGCCTCCAGAATCGTGTATCTGGAAGGCTATCTGTTTGACCCGCCGCACGCGCAGGAAGCCTTCCGCCGCGCGGCAACCCTTGCGCACCAGAATGGCCGTCAGGTCGCGCTCTCCCTGTCCGACCCGTTCTGCGTTGGCCGCCACCGCGAGGCATTTCTGGACCTCGTGAAAGGCCATGTTGATATTCTCTTCGCTAATGAAGATGAAATCTGCGCGCTCTATGAAACGGAAAACTTTGAGACCGCAGCACGCCATACGCTACAGGACACCACCTTTGCGGCCCTAACGCGCTCCGGTCTGGGCAGCGTGGTGATTCATGATGGGCAGATGACACCCGTTGCACCCGTGCCCACGCAGGTGGTGGATACAACCGGCGCAGGCGATGCGTATGCCGCAGGCTTTCTGGCGGGTCTGACCTCTGGCCGCACCCTGCCGGAATGTGGCCGTCTGGCGTCTGTCGCGGCGTCTGAAATCATTTCACACGTCGCGCGCGCCCGCTGGCTAACCTCTGGCAGGAAATGGGCTTCTAAAACACCTACCAGCCTTTTATCCGGCAACGGGTCTCTGTCTTCCTTTCACTCGGGAAGGCAGAGACCTCAGCGGTTCAGAATATCGACTTTCCCGCCTTTAACAGCAAGCGCAATTTCTCCATTGCACAGCGCCAGAGCGGCATCCCCGAACACCGCTTTGCGCCAGCCGGACAAGGCTGGATTCGGGGCTGACGGGTCAAGCGCCAGAGCTTCCAGATCCTCCATGGAAGCGACCAGTTTGGGAGCAACATCATGCTCCTCACAACAACTGGTCAGCAGGACTTTCAGCAGCGCCATCAGGGCGGCAGATGCGCGCGGCGCATCCTTGCTGCGGTTTTTAGGCAGGCGCGGAAGTTCTGCATCTGGCAAAGCCTGAGCCTGCTTGACTGCATCCAGCAACCCCTGCCCTGTCCGCCCTTCGGCCAGCCCGCGAGAGACACCACGGACCCGCGTCAAGGCATCCGGCGTTGTCGGCGCGGTTGCTGCAATTTCCAGCAGGCTTTCATCTTTCAGCAAACGCTGGCGCGGCACATTCACGCGCTGCGCCTCCCGCTCCCGCAGAGCCGCAACAGCGCGTAAAATGCCCAGCATACGGCGGTTGCTGGTGCGGGCACGCAGGCGCTCCCACTGTTTTTCCGGGTCAGCCCGGAAGGTGGCCGGGTCTGTCAGCACTGCCATTTCAGCAGCAACCCAGTCCAGCCGCTTTTCCTGCTCCAGCTTTTTCACCAGACGCTCATACACCAGACGCAACCACGTGACGTCTCCAGCAGCATAGGTAAGCTGTGCCGCAGAAAGGGGACGCACGGACCAGTCCGTAAACCGATGGCTCTTATCAATCGCATGGCCGGTAATAGACCCGACAAGGCTGTCATACCCCACCTGATCCCCATAGCCGGCAACCATGGCCGCCACCTGCGTATCAAACAGCGGCGTGGGCAGGGCATCAAACAGATGAAGGAAAATTTCCAGATCCTGCCGGGAGGCATGAAAAACCTTCAGAACAGAAGTATCCGCCATCAGCTCCGCCAGCGGAGCAAGATCCAGCCCTTCCGCCATGGTGTCGATTAGCACCACCTCCTGCGCACCCCCAATCTGCACCAGACACAGTTCCGGCCAGTACGTGCGCTCACGCATGAATTCCGTATCAATCGTCAGATACGGCTCTGCACGCAGGCGGGTAAGAGTGGTCGCCAGATCGTCCGTTGTGGAAATGAGGCGGGGTTCAGGAAATACGGGGGAGGAAGCTCTGGCCATGTCTGCCTTCATACACCACCTGACAGGAAAAAGAAGCGGACAGCAGCGCCGCACTTTCTGAAAAGCTTGACGAAACCCTGCGCAGCTTCGACATGAGAGGCACAGTGACCCTAACGGAAAGATACAGCATGACCCGCCCTGATGATGGCAGCGATGCGCTCACCCAGCTTGGCCGCGCCACGCCTGCCCCGACCTGCCCGGAAGAGGCTGTTCTGGAACGTGTGCCTGCCCCTTATCCCGGCAAGAACTACCTGGTGCGCTTTACTGCCCCTGAGTTTACGTCCCTCTGCCCCGTCACCGGCCAGCCGGATTTCGCGCATATCGTCATTGATTACGTGCCAGACCAGTGGATTGTGGAAAGCAAGTCTCTCAAGCTGTTTCTGACAAGCTTCCGTAACCACGGCGCTTTTCATGAAGCCTGCTCTGTGCAGATTGCAACAACTCTGGTTGAACGCCTGAACCCGGTCTGGCTGCGTATCGGGGCGTACTGGTATCCGCGCGGCGGTATTCCGATTGATGTCTTCTGGCAAACCGGTGCCCCCCCGGCCGACGTCTGGATTCCCTCACAGGACGTCCCCACTTATCGCGGCCGTGGCTGAGTTTGAGGCTTTGAGGCTTTGAGGCTTTGAGGCTTTGAGGCTTTGAGGCTTTGAGGCTGATAACGCTACATAAAAAAGCCACCGCAAGGGTGGCTTTTTTATAACTAGTCAGTTTTTTCACATCTGATGTGCTGTGCCGGAAAACCGGCTTCAGGTCAGGATGCGGAAGAACCGGCCTCAATTTCCGCACGGACAGACAGGATCTTATCCTGAAGCACGTCCAGACGCGAGGTATCGGTCTTGTCGGCTTTGTCCCAGGCTTCCGTCAGGGCTTCAAGCGCGGCCGTTGCGTTATCAATGGAGATTTCGCTTACAGGCTCGGCTTTATCGGCCAGAATGGTGCAACGGGTTGCCGTCATGTCCGCAAAGCCACCACCGACGAAATAGCGATCCGTCACGGTATCATTTTCGTACAGAGAGACAACACCACCACGCAGCAGAAGCATCATGGGCGCACGCTCGGGCATGGCGGCGATATCGCCTTCCGCACCCGGCATGACAACCATATCTACTTCACGCGACACCAGAACCTTTTCAGGCTGATGATCTCGATCTGGATCGGCATGAATGCTGTTCCTTCCCGGAACCGGCTGTTAGACCGATTCCCTCATTTTTTCTGCCTTAGCAACGGCTTCTTCAATCGTGCCAACCATGTAGAACGCAGCTTCCGGGAGATCGTCATACTCACCAGCACAGATCGCCTTGAAGGAACGAACCGTGTCAGCAATGGAAACCAGCTTACCCGGTGCGCCCGTAAAGACTTCAGCCACGTGGAACGGCTGAGACAGGAAGCGCTGGATGCGGCGTGCACGGGCCACGATCAGCTTATCGTCTTCAGACAGTTCATCCATACCCAGAATGGCGATGATGTCCTGCAGGGACTTATAGGTCTGCAGAATACGCTGCACATCGCGGGCCACGTTGTAGTGCTCTTCACCCACAATCGCCGGGTCCAGAGAACGGGACGTGGAATCCAGCGGGTCAACAGCCGGGTAGATGCCCATTTCAGCAATAGAGCGGTTCAGCACGGTTGTTGCATCAAGATGCGCGAAGGTTGCAGCCGGAGCCGGATCGGTCAGGTCATCCGCAGGGACATACACGGCCTGAACGGACGTAATGGAACCCTTTTTGGTGGACGTAATACGTTCCTGCAGCGCGCCCATTTCCGTTGCCAGCGTCGGCTGATAACCCACTGCGGACGGAATACGGCCCAGCAGAGCGGACACTTCAGAGCCAGCCTGCGTAAAGCGGAAGATGTTATCCACGAAGAAAAGAACGTCCTGGCTTTCTTCGTCACGGAAGTATTCAGCCAGCGTCAGACCGGACAGAGCAACACGGGCGCGGGCACCCGGCGGTTCATTCATCTGACCGAACACCAGAGCCACTTTGGAGCCATCGGTGTTGTTGTTTTCGTCCAGCTTGATAACGCCAGCGTCCTGCATTTCGTAATACAGGTCGTTCCCTTCACGGGTACGCTCACCCACACCTGCAAACACGGACACGCCACCGTGCGCCTTTGCGATGTTGTTGATAAGTTCCTGAATAATAACGGTCTTGCCCACGCCAGCACCACCGAACAGGCCAACCTTACCACCCTTGAGGTACGGGCAGAGCAGGTCAACAACCTTAATGCCCGTCATCAGGATTTCAGAAGCCGCAGCCTGTTCTTCAAAAGAAGGCGCATCACGGTGGATGGGGGCGCGACGTGCGGTCTTGATCGGGCCTTTTTCGTCAATCGGCTCGCCGATGACGTTCAGGATACGGCCAAGGGTTTCAGGACCGACAGGAACAGAAATCTGCGTGCCAGTATCGGACACTTCTGCGCCACGGACCAGACCGTCAGTGGTATCCATGGCGATGCAGCGCACTTCGTGCTCGCCAATTTCCTGGGCCACTTCGAGCACCAGAGTCTGTTCACCCAGCTTCACATGAAGGGCGTTGAGAATTTTCGGCAGTTCACCTTCGAACTGCACATCAACAACCGGCCCTCTGATCTCGGTGATGCGGCCAACAGAATTGGTCTTCGTGGCCGCAGGGGCCTGGGTCTGGGTTGTGGTATCCGACATGGGTCAGCTCCTGCGGGGCAAACGAGCGGGCTCAGACAGCCTGTGCGCCCGAAATGATTTCGATCAGTTCGTTAGTAATATTGGTCTGACGGGTCCGGTTATAGACCTTGCTCAGACTGTCGATAGTCCGGCCTGCATTGCGCGTTGCGTTATCCATGGCCGTCATGCGGGCGCCGTTCTCACCTGCGGCTGTTTCCAGCAGCGAAGCGTAGATCTGAACCTGCAGGTTCCGCGGAAGCAGCATTGCCAGCAGCGTTGCTTCATCCGGTTCAAATTCATACTGTGCCGCATCTTCCGCCGTGGCAGCGGCGGCACCGGCTTTTGCCGGGGCATCATCCATCACCATCGGCACAAGCTGCAGGCAGGCCGGTGTCTGCGTCATCGCGTTCTGGAACTTGTTGAACACAAGCGTGCAAACGTCGATTTCACCAGACTCCAGCAAGGCATTCACTTTATCGCCGAGGTCGCTCGCCACAGAAAACGGAACTTCCTTGCCGCTAAAACCGATGACCTTGTCAACGATCAGGTCTGCATGTTCGCGGTTAAAAAAGTTCAGGCGCGACGGCCAACCGGCAGCAGTTTGACGGTTTTGCCTTCAGCCTGAAGTTTCTTAATGGTCTGGAGCGTCAGGCGATGCACGTTGGAGTTAAAGCCACCGCACAGTCCGCGATCACTCGTGATCGGGATCAGCAGATGAACCTTATCCTGCCCCGTTCCGGCCAGAAGACGCGGTGCACCTTCTTCCCCCTTCGTGGCAGCAGCAAGTTCACCCAGCATCCGCCGCATGGCGGCTGCATACGGACGAGCCGCCTCAGCACTGGCCTGGGCGCGGCGCAATTTTGCGGCCGCGACCATTTTCATCGCGCTGGTGATCTTCCGTGTCGACTTGATACTTCCGATACGAGCGCGGAGTTCCTTGAGGGAAGCCATGGATTAGGTCCTGCTCCTCAGCCGCCGAAGTTGCGGTTGAAGGTTGTCAGATATTCCGTCAGGCGGGCTTCAGTGTCTTTGGACAGCTGACGCTCTTTACCAATGGTTACCAGAATATCTTTGCCACCGTTCGGCAGATCAGCCAGCAGAGCGTGTTCCCACGCCACAACCTTATCAACAGCGATGCCGTCAATGAAGCCGCGGGTGCCTGCGAAAAGGACAATCACCTGTTCTTCAACCGTCAGGGGAGAAGACTGGGGCTGCTTGAGCAGTTCAACCAGACGGGCACCACGGGCAAGCTGCTTCTGCGTTGCCGGGTCTAGATCGGACGCGAACTGCGAGAACGCAGCCATTTCACGATACTGAGCCAGTTCCAGCTTAATCTTGCCAGCAACCTGCTTCATCGCCTTGATCTGCGCGGCAGAACCAACGCGGGAGACGGAGCCACCCACGTTCACGGCCGGACGGATACCACGGTAGAACAGATCGGTCTCAAGGAAGATCTGGCCGTCCGTGATGGAGATCACGTTCGTCGGGATGTAAGCAGAGACGTCACCAGCCTGCGTTTCAATGACCGGCAGAGCCGTCAGAGAGCCGGCGCCGTTAGCGTCAGACATTTTTGCAGCGCGTTCGAGCAGACGGGAGTGCAGGTAGAACACGTCACCCGGATAGGCTTCACGGCCCGGCGGACGACGCAGCAGCAGGGACATCTGGCGGTACGCCACAGCCTGCTTGGACAGGTCATCATAGCAGATCAGAGCGTGCATGCCGTTATCACGGAAATACTCACCCATAGCGCAGGCAGCATACGGTGCCAGATACTGGAGCGGAGCCGGATCGGACGCGGTTGCAGCGACGACGATGGAGTATTTCATCGCGCCTTTTTCTTCCAGCAGACGCACGAGCTGTGCAACCGTGGAACGCTTCTGACCAACTGCAACGTAAATGCAGTAAAGGGACTTTTTGTCGTCGCCTTCGTCGTTAACGGTTTTCTGCGCGAGGATCGTATCGGTCAGAATGGTGGTCTTGCCGGTCTGACGGTCACCAATCACCAGCTCACGCTGACCACGGCCAACGGGCACGAGGGCGTCAATGGCTTTAATGCCGGTCTGCATCGGTTCGCTGACGGACTGACGCGGCATGATGCCGGGGGCCTTCACTTCAGCGCGGCGCATTTCAACATCGGCCAGCGGGCCTTTGCCGTCGATCGGGTTGCCCAGACCGTCAACAACGCGCCCCAGCAGGCCTTTGCCTGTCGGGACTTCAACCACCACACCGGAACGGCTGACGGTGTCACCTTCACGGATGTTGGTGTCATCACCGAAGATCACGATACCAACGTTATCGCTCTCAAGGTTCAGCGCCATGCCTTTCTGGCCGGAGCCCGGGAACTCAACCAGCTCCCCTGCCATCACATGCTGCAGGCCGAACACACGGGCAATGCCGTCGCCGACAGACAGAACAGTGCCGGTTTCGACAACATCAGATTCTTTGTCGAACGAAGCAATCTGCTGCTTGAGGATATCCGAAATCTCTGCGGGACGGATTTCCATCACGCGGCTCCCTTCATGGCGTAATGCAAACGAAACAGGCGGGTCTGAAGACTGGCGTCATAAAGCTTGGCCCCAACACGGACGACAAGGCCGCCGAGAAGGGAGGAATCGACACGCTCACGGATAGTAATGCGGGAATAACCGGCTTCGGCCAGACGGACCTGAAGCTGGGCGCGCTGCGTGGTGGTAAGCGGCTGAGCAGATGTGACATCCGCAACCACTTCCCCACGGCGGGCTGAAGCGAGGGCATCGACTGCCGCCATGATCTGCCGCAGATTTGGCAGACGGCGGTTGTCAGCAACAACACCCACGAAATTCTTAAGAGTCTGGCAAAAACCCTGTGCGTCCAGCACGGCCAGAACAGCCTTGCGGGAAACACGGATATCAAGCCGCCGATCATCCAGAACAGTGCGCAACGGAGCACTTTCATCAATCAGGCGGGCAAGTGCCGCACATTCATCAAGCACTGCATCCAGCTGCTGCTGTTCCGCTGCGAGTTCATAAAGCGCAGTTGCATAACGGCCTTCAAGACCGTTGGAAGCAAAAGCAACAGATTGTGCTGTCGTTACGCCCGAGGCCACCACTCTTTAGGCTCTTTCCTTCTGTGCGCGCCGGCATTCCACATACATGACTCCGCCTCTGGCTGTATAGGAGCCACAAGCATGCGTCGGCGCGGCCTCTAGCATGCTGAAACCTGCCACGCAACCGGCAGCTTCGCCCAAAATGAGCGGGCACCCCCGGTTTTCATTCCTCCACCGGCAGGAAAATGACCTTTCCGGCAAAAAAACATCTCAGGAAGCGACGGCACACTCGACTTTTCCGTATCCGCCGCCCCGAAAAACAACACCGAAAATCTTTTCCTGAAATGTTACCTTCAATCGACGGGACGCGGGAAAGAAGGGGCCGGGCAAATTTTGCAGGGCTGTAATGGAGAGGGCACCCAAAAAAGTGCGAATCCATATCACCGCGTACGTTAGGTCCATGATCATTTGGCCTCCGGTAGCAGCCAACGGCATCCGGACACCGCAAAAGCAGATCTCACCACGGGGGACGAAAATTTTTTATTTTTGGGAATTTACTGGAGCGGACGGAGGGAATCGAACCCTCCTCAGAAGCTTGGAAGGCTACTGCATTACCACTATGCTACGCCCGCGCTCGGTTTGTGGGTTTCTCTTTACCCCCAAAGCATCGCCTTTCGCAAGCCCCTGACACGGGGACTTTTTTCACCGTCTTGTCACATTCTGGCAGGATATTGTTTTCTGCCTCTTGACTTTAGGGCCGCAACATATTTTCTTCCGCCTCCTGCACGGGCCGCTATGGGTGGTCAGGCTGACGGATTTCCGTTATACCTGCTTTCCGCGTCGGCTTGTCGGACTGCAGGGGTGTAGCTCAATTGGCTAGAGCGCCGGTCTCCAAAACCGGAGGTTGCGGGTTCGAGACCCTCCACCCCTGCCAGACAACACTGGCTGGAAAGCCCCGCAGAGCCTGCGGCGTTTTCTGACAGAGAGAATATTGGCTGCGCCGTCTGTCCGGATCACACCGGGCCGGGCAGCGGAGAGAGGATAGTGCGTGTCGGTCAGTCCCGGTAAGTTTCTGCGTGATGTGCGTGCCGAGGCCGAACGGGTCACATGGCCGTCCCGACGTGCAACTTTCATCACAACAGGTGCTGTTCTTGCCATGGCTGGCCTTGCATCTGTTTTCTTTTTTGTCGTTGACCAGCTGATTGGTCTCGGCGTGCGTCAATTGTTCGGGCTGGGAGGCTGAGGAAACGACATGGCCAAACGTTGGTACGTGGTCCACGTCTATTCGGGCTTCGAGAAAAAAATCGCCCAGCATATTCGCGAGCAGGCAGAACAGAAGGGCCTTGCTGACCATATTGATGAAATTCTGGTTCCCTCAGAAGAAGTCATCGAGATGCGTCGCGGCCAGAAAGTGAATGCTGAACGCAAATTCTTCCCCGGCTATGTGCTGGCGAAGATGGAAATGACGGATGAGTCCTGGCATCTGGTCAAGGATACCCCGAAAGTTACGGGCTTCCTTGGCACCAAGAACCGCCCGACCCCCATTTCCGCAGCAGAGGCTGAACGGATCATCAAGCAGGCGCAGGAAGGCATCCAGCATCCGCGTTCTGCCGTGACGTTCGAAGTGGGCGAGCAGATCCGCGTGGCGGATGGGCCGTTTACCTCCTTCAACGGGGTGATTGAAGAAATTGATGAAGAAAAGGGACGCCTGAAAGTCAGCGTTTCCATCTTCGGTCGTTCGACCCCGGTCGATCTGGAATATGGTCAGGTTGAAAAACTCTGAGCCCGTCCAGTTTGCGGATCTGAGATATTTTAAAAAGAGGTGGCCCTGTGCCGCCTCTTTTTTTATGCGCTGCGTTCCTGAACTGTCTGCGCGATGCAGCGTTCTGAGGGTACAAAGCAGACCTCCCTCTCTCTAGCCTTGTATGGAAAATTCCAGTGGCAGAGCGGGAGTCAGCCTCCTGTTATTTTCTGCGCAGAACATGGCTCCCTCTTGAAATTCTCAGACTTCCGCACTGAAAATTTTGTTACTTTCGACGCCATAAAAATAAGAACCGCATTTTTCTGCCGTTTTTCGTTAGGAAATGTGTTTGCCGGTCTCACATGTTTGAAGGGTTTATAATGCCAACAGCCTCCACACCTCACCCCCGGGGAATGTCCCTCCTGAATGACGCCAGTCAGAACAAGGGTACAGCTTTTACGGCTGAGGAGCGGCGGCAGTATGGTCTGGAAGGGCTTTTGCCAACCCACGTTGAAAGTCTGGACCGGCAGGTTGAGCGTATTCACCGGCATCTGGAAGCCAAACCCAGTGACCTTGAGCGCTATATTTATCTGAGCGGCCTGCGGGACCAGAACGAGACCCTGTTTTACCGGGTTCTGATGTCCAACCCGGCCAAGTTTGTGCCCATTATCTATGCGCCGACGCTGGCTGCCGTCTGCCAGCAGTTCAGCCATATCTATCGCCGCCCCCGTGGCATGTACATCAGTCTGGAGATGAAAGGCCGGATTGAAGAGGTGCTGCGCAACTGGCCGGTGGATGATGTCCGGGTGATTTGCGTGACCACGGGGGGCCGCATTCTGGGGCTGGGCGATATCGGCGTAAACGGATGGGTATCCCCATCGGCAAGCTCAACCTCTATACGGCCTGCGGGGCGGTGCCGCCAAAAGTGCTGCTCCCCATCCAGCTTGATATCGGCACGACCAATAGTGCGCTGCGGGCTGACCCGCTTTATCTCGGCCTGCGGCGCGAACCGCCCTCTCAGGACGTGCTGGACGAGTTTGTGGAAGAGTTTGTGCAGGCCGTGCAGACCGTCTTCCCCCGCTGCTGCCTGCATTTTGAAGACTGGAAAGGCACGGATGCCATCCGGTATCTGGAAAAATATTTCCCACGTGTCCGCTGTTATAATGATGACATTCAGGGCACCGCGGCGGTTACTCTTGCGGGCCTGATTACCGCGCTCCGCATCAAGAACGAGCCTCTGACGAAGCAGCGCGTCCTGTTCCTAGGTGCTGGTTCCTCTGGTCTGGGCATTGCCACTATGCTGGTTACGGCCATGCAGAAGGAAGGCCTGTCAGAAGCCGATGCGGTCTCCCGCATGACGCTGATGGATGTGGACGGTCTGCTGGAAACCTCCCGCACCGACCTCTCCCCCCAACAGGCCCGTTTTGCGAAGCACATGCCGCCCTCAAGTGACCTTCTAGCCACGATCAAAGCTGTAAAGCCGACCGTTCTGATTGGTGTTTCCACCTGTGGGGGGGCCTTTACGCAGGCCGTTGTGGAAGAAATGGCGGCGCTGAACGAGCGCCCCGTTATTTTCGCGCTCTCTCTGCCTGCCAAAAACGCAGAATGCACGGCTGAACAGGCTTATAGCTGGTCCGATGGCCGGGCGCTGTTTGCCGCTGGCCTGCAATATCCGGAAGTCACGCTGAACGAGAAGACCTTCTATCCGGGGCAGGCCAATAATTTCTATATTTTCCCGGCTCTGGGGCTGGCTGTCTACGCCACATGCCCGGACCTGATTACCGATGATATGGTGATCAAGGCCGCGAAGGCACTGGCGGATCAGGTTGATCCTGCCGCACAGGAGCGTGGCCGCCTGTTCCCGCCGCAGAGCGAGATTCTGGAAGTCTCCATCACCTCCGCCACCCGCATTGCCGAATTCATTTTTGATCAGGGCGCAGCCACGGTGGAACGCCCGCAGGATATCCGGGAATGGATTGAAAGCCTGATCTATACGCCGGGCTATAAGGACTGACCCCGGCGATAACCCGCCAGCGCATGCAAAAAGGCCGAATCGTCCGGGAGGAGGATTCGGCCTTTTCCTTTTTTGGGTCTTAACGTCCGCAGATAAAAAAACGTCGCCGCGCCGGAAGGTTTTTATTGATCACAAAAACGTATCCCCTGCGCAGGCTGTTAAAACCCGAAAACGCGACCATAAAAGGCCAATTCTTCTTCGAGTGCTTTGCGAATTGTCCCTTCCTGCCGGAAGCCATGCCCCTCACCGGGGAATTCATGCAGAGTGCAGGGAGAGCCTGCCTCTTCCAGTGCTCTGGCCATGGCATGCGCCTGCCCCGGTGGCACAACCTTATCATCAGAGCCCTGCAATAGCAGAACGGCCGCCTTGATTTTATGCGCAACAGACAGCGGTGACCGCGCCAGATAGATGGCCTCGGCTTCCGGCCATGGGCCGATCAGCGCGTCCAGATACCGCGCCTCAAACTTGTGTGTCTCCTGCGCCAGTGCCCGCAGATCTGTCACCCCATAGAGGCTGACACCGGCCGCAAACAGGTCCGATTCGGCAAGGGCTACCAGGACGGTCATGCCGCCCGCGCTGGAACCGCGAATAGCAAGACGCTTCGGGTCCACGCGGCCCGTGGCCACCATATGCTGGCAAGCGGCGATACAATCCGCCACATCCACCACGCCCCATGCGCCGCTCAGCCGTTCCCGCCATGCTCGGCCGAATCCGGTGGAGCCGCCGTAATTCACATCCAGCACCGCGAATCCGCGAGACGTCCACCACTGCACCTTGAAGGAAAACCCTTCCTGCGCACGGGCTGTCGGCCCGCCGTGCACCTGCACAATCATGGGGGGTAACATGCCCTCCGGCACGGAGGCCCGGCTGTTGGCGGGCGGGTAGAACAGAGCGTGGCCCGCAACACCCTCCTGCCCCGGCACCGGGAAACGAATGGTTTCCGCTCGTGCAATATCCGCAGGCGCAAGGTCCAGCTCTGCGGCACGTTGCAGAACCTGTTCCACCCCCTGCGCTCCGCTCCCGACCACCACAGCAGGCATGGCGTCCCCCGACACCTCCAGCCAGGCAAACCGTCCATCCGCCAGCGGCACCGGGCACTGATCAGCATGGGCCATAAAGGCAGTTGCCTGCCCATGCTCGGGCTGATGCAGGCAGGCCGTCCGGCCATCGCGCACCGCCAGCACCAGACAGCCTCCCTCTGGCAATGGCTGATAACTGCGCTGACCAAACACCCACGCAGGCTGGCCAATTTCACCCTCCGGCATGGTGCAGCGTACCAGCGCAGAAGAGCCCTCGGTCTGCTGAACAGCCCAGACCGTCCAGCAGCCCGAACGGTCCGAGATGCTCAGCAGGTGCCCGTCTTCCGTCCAGCGAGGTTCAAGGACGGATTCGCGCTGCTCTGCCCCGGCCAGAACACGGCGGTTACGCAGAGCCGTAATCCGGCCTTCCGCATCGCGCTCCACATCGGCCAGACACAGGCGTGTGGCGTCCCACGGCATGTCCGGATGCTGCCACTCAACCCACGCCATACGCGCGCCGTCTGGCGAGACCGACGGAGACGACAGAAAATCCGGGCCGCTATACAGAACAACCTCTTCCGCCGGCGCGTTGCCTGCCGGGAGTTTCAGCGCCACCAGAGCAGCCTTGGCCTCACCGGAAGCGCGATGATCTTCCCGCACTACCAGAACGGTTGTCGCGAGGCGGTCAAACCGCAGATCCGCATAGCGTAGATCCTGCCCCTGCGTGATGCGCACAGGCTGCACGCCCGCCTGCGGCACCAGCCAGACGGCGCCGGTCTGTTTGTCCGAAAATGCAAGACGCCCGGCGCGTGCGGCATAAGCCCCCCCGCCATATTCATGCACACGGGTCGCGACATCAAAACTGGCGGGCAGAGCTTCCGTCACGCCGTCCCGTTCGGTCCAGCGCATCAGAACAGACCGGCCTTTTTCCGCCGGGCGACGCTCAAGCCAGAACACGGCATTGCCATTGGCACTGACTTCAGACAGCGAGAGCGTTTTCCCCGCCACCAGAGCCGCCGTAACGCGCGAGGGCCATGTGCCGCAGGGCATAGGCGGCGCGCCCTGCGGCCGTGTGGAGGACGAAAAAGTCAGATCAGACATAATAAAGGCTCTCCAAGGCTGCTGCTGTCGGTTCTCTCAAACCGTAATCTATATGCCATCAGACCGTAATATGGACGCCAGAGACAGGCATCTGGCAGGAAAAACCGGCCCCGGCAGACATGCGGGGTAGAAGAAGGGTATCCGCCACGCCGCTCCTGCTGGCCTGTAACCTGTAACACCGCAGCACTTGACAGCTTGCAACGGAGACTGTTCCTGCTGCACCCTTTGTCACACGCCCAGCCTGAAGTGGATTGTTTATCCTGTTACACTCTCTCGAATCCATTTTTTCACTGCATTACCTGAACAGCCTGTTCTCCCATTACGGCTATGCCGTGATTGGTGTGGTGGTCATGCTTGAAAGCATGGGGTTTCCGCTGCCTGCCGAGAGTCTGATCATCACCGGCGCGCTGTTCTGCGCGACGACCCATAAGCTCAATATCAGTGGGGTGGTCATTGCCGCCGTGATTGGCGCGATTATGGGGGATAATTTTGGCTATCTGATTGGCCGGGCGCTGGGCCTGCGGCTGTTACAGAAATATGGTCCCAAATTTGGTCTGACCCCCAACCGCCTGCTGCTGGGGCGCTATGTATTCCTCAAACATGGTGGGTCGGTTGTCTTTTTTGGCCGTTTTATTGCCGTGCTGCGGATGTTTGTCGCGCTGCTGGCCGGGGCGAACCATATGCCCTGGCATACGTTCCTATGGCATAATGCGCTGGGCGGCATCTGCTGGGCAGGCGGCTATGCCATCTGCACCTATTTGCTGGGGAACGAGGTTTTGCGGCTTTCCGGACCACTGGGAATTGTCTTTGGGGTTTGCGCCGCGACCATCATCGTCGTCTCGTTCCTTTTCCTGAAACGCAATGAAAAACGTCTGACGGAGGAAGCCTTGGCGGCAGCAGAAAAAGATGAACGCCTGCGGATTATGCCCTCATGATCGGTAAGCACGAATGGTCCGTGACCAACCGCCAGCCCGGCCTGAAAGGCCGCGTGGCACTGGTGACGGGCGGCAATAGCGGCCTTGGGTTTGAAGTTGCCTGTGGTCTGGCCACACGAGGCGCACGCCTGCTGCTGCCCGTACGCAGTAAAGCGAAAGGCGAAGCCGCTCTGGCAGCCCTTCAGACGCGCTGCCCCGGCGCTGAGGCGGACCTGCTGACGCTCGACCTGTCCTCGCTCGACTCCATTGCCGCCTGTGCTGCGGACGTGGCCGCACGCACCCGCACGCTGGATTTTCTGGTGAATAATGCTGGCGTCATGGCCCTTGCCCACAGGCAGGAAACAGCAGACGGGTTTGAGATGCAGTTTGGCACCAACCATCTGGGCCATTTTGCACTGACCACCCGCCTGCGCGCACTACTGGAAGCCGCTTCCGGTGGCGGCACGGTTGTGACTGTCGCCAGTCTGGCTGCCTGCAAAAACACCATCCAGTTTGATGATTTGCAGTCCCGCCATCGCTACAGCCCGTTTGGCGCGTATCAGCAAAGCAAACTGGCCAATCTGCTGTTTGCACGGGAACTGGCCCGCCGTGCCGGAGAGAATGGCTGGAACATCCATTCCCGCGCAGCGCATCCGGGCTGGTCTTCTACCTCCATTATCGCCAACGGCCCGGCCTCCAGCCTGCCGGATGCTGTGGGCAAGGCCGAACGCGTGCTTGGCACCGCGATCCTGCGTGTTATGGGGCAGTCTGCCGCCCGTGGCGCGGAACCGCTGCTATATGCCGCACTCTCACCCGCCGCGCGGGATGGCGATTATTACGGCCCACAGGCGCG
>NZ_BAJW01000011.1 GCF_000613905.1 Acetobacter persici JCM 25330 | reverse complement strand
ACTTGCGCAGCATGCATATGAAATTGCGGTAGCGTGCCTTCATTTGGGACGAAAAAGTGCCTCTGGAGAGCGAAAATAACCGCATCTCAGGGGGCAGAAAGCCAGAATTACGCCCCTGCCAAAAAAGCCTCCCAACAATAATGTCCCTTTCTTGTCCCGCTTTGAGACCGAAACTGTCTGGATTTTTCAAAAACCTGGTGTCAGACTGGAACAGCCAGAACCCCACAGAAGAGCAGAAGAACATGAAATACGACCAGCAGGGCCCGCTGTCAGCGATGCTCTCCGAAGCAGCTGGAGAAGCCGGGCGAAGTTCATTGACGGCATGGCTGGAATATCGTCATGACGCATTACTGGCCGAACTGGGCACGAAGCGTGTTCGGTGGCCGATATGGCTTGAGCTTTTTCGGCAACTCGACTTGCGTGATGCCAACGGGAATCATCCAACGATTGAGACCGCTCGGAAAGCGTGGCAACGGGTGCGGGCCCAGAAAAAGGCCGCTCAGGCAGCGCTACATCCGGGCCCGCGTCACCGCCTGCAACCCGACCGTCGGACCGTTCAGGCTGCACCACCGCGCCCAAGGGAAGAAGATCCGTCTGCGCCTGCTGATCTTCACCCCGACCTGCAGCGAATTCGGCAGAATCTCTTCCGGACGACTGTCCAACGTCCCCGCCCCCTCACCGAGGACGATATCACTTAAATGTGATTCTATGACTATTCTGTCAGGTTCTGTATTTTTCTGAATCTTCTTTCCAAAAATCTTGCGTCTTTCTGCGTCGTCCTGCGTCCTCAGGCGTCTATGGTTTTCACTAATGGATCATATATCATTTGTTTTAATCTGATAAAAAACTCTTTTACCATCCGAGATGATGCAAAATAAGAAGATGGACTCACGGCATAAATAATGCACCCTCTACCATATCGGAGGGAAGCCATGAAAACGATTAAACCCGTTCCAGACCATGAAGTGCCAGTCACACTAAAAACCAGTCTTGCCCAGAAGAGTGCCATCACCCCCTGCTGCCTGATCTTTGCGGGGCGGGGAGGAACCGGCAAAAGCACACATGCCCGACTGCATGCAGAGTGGATCGAAAGATCTGGATTATCTCTGAAAATAGCTGATATAGACAGAACAAATGCCACAATGACGGCATTCTATCCTAATCTGGTTGAAGCACCTCGAACCGCCGATGACAAGGATGTCATGACATTCCTGGAAGATATTCTAGAACGTCAAATCGAAGAAAAATATCATCTGATTCTGGATTTTGGGGGTGGTGATCTTGTTTTAAAAAATCTCGCTCTCCGTCTTGATCTTGTCGGTTTTTTTCGTGATTACGCTATCCAGCCTGTCCTTTTTCACCATCTAGGAGCCGATCTGGATTATCTTGCTTATCTGGCGAGCCTTGAGGAAGATGGTCTTTTCCGCCCAGAAAAAACGATTGTAGTTTTAAACGAATTCATAAAACCTTCTTCTCAGTCTGTTGAAATTGCCTTTGAAACGATCATGCGCAGTAGACAGTTGGGAGACGTTCTGCAACGTGGAGCACGTATGATCTCGCTCCCGGACCTATTGCCGGCAGCGGATATCGACCGAAAACGTCTGCGATTTTATGAGGCTGTTCAGAACCGGCAATCTGTCGACATACCACCTCTGGGTCCCATCAAACGTCAAATGCTGGTTCAGTGGCTTCGCACCGTTGCCGAACGCTTCTGGGAAGCAAACGTCGATCTACCCTGGATACCAGCGGAAGGCCAGTTCACATGACATCGCCCATCACCCCACGCAACACTCAACTCCCTCTTTCCGAACTCTCCGCCGCACTGGAGGAGTATCGCCGCAAGGCGGAACAGGCCGGTATCAGACCTGGAGATCCACTTCATGCCTGGGTAGAGGCCACAGATCGTCTATTCGAGGCACTGGCGGCCCGTTTTGAAGAGAACGAAAATCGGCAAGATGAGACGCTACAGAGGCTGCAGGAAGCCGTCTACCGAATCACTCAGATCTCTGTTCTTCTTACGAAACATTCTCCCACGCCCCCTCCTCCGCCAAAGACCCTCGAAGGTCACGTCGTGGGAGCCCCGCATGGAATGCTCGCGGTCTTCTTCGAACTGGCTGCCGATGTACTTCCATTCCTCAGACGACCAGGATATCGGCTGCTGCTTTTTGGTGGACTGATTTTCTCTTCGTTTTTGTTCGGCGTTATAATGGAACAGGACGCCATGAGTCGCCAGTTGGCCCAGACCGTAAGCGCAGCAAGCGTCCAGATTGATCAGGAGAGGGAAGAAGCCCAAAACAAGGTCGCACAGGCTGAGAAGCATGCAACCGAAGTCGTCATCGCTGCCCATGAGCATGATGCTGCAGTCGCGGAGTTCCAGAGTGCCATGACGCAGGCACCGCCCTCCATTATTTCATGGGCTGCCGTGATAAAAAGCAATCCATTTACTGCTAACATGCGCGATCAATGCCGTGGGACGATCCGCATGAGCCAGCAGCCGCCCTATCGACGTTCCTGTTCAATTGAAATAACTCTCGGATCGCAAGATGCTGTCAACGCGATTGCGGGGAACTGAATTCAGCATTTTTAATCGTTTAAGCTTGATATGAGCTTGCCATGCGGGGGATACAAACGTGTATTCTCCACGCCCGCTTATTTGTGGACTATTTTTCAAGTATAAATAATTCAAATAGCGTGTTATTAGATCCTACTCTTGCATCCATGCAAAAAACCCTGAGTGTTTTACCTACTTTTATTTTCTCAGGTAATGTCCAAAATTTCTCCGCATGATGCACTTAGAAGAGGAGTCCTCGCCTGAAAGGCAACCATGGGGACAGACATCAAAGAAAACGTCCCCATGTCGCTCCAAAGCTATCTCACTAATGCAAGAGAAAGAACGTTATCCACAAAGTGGCAACGCTCAAAGCAATAAAAGTCACCATATCCAAAGACAGAAAAGGAGCACATGCCCGCCCACGGCCGGAGATGGGAGGCAAAACACCCACGCATTTTATAAGTGCCAAAACATCGGCCAGTAAAAACAGTGTTTTGCGCCCGAATTTGTATTTGGGGAGCCTTCCCGCGGCGACATAACGATCGATTGTTTTCACGTGGCAACGGAGGTGAATTTCCGCCGCCTCCTTCCGGGTAACGAACGGCCCCTTTGGGACCAATATGTCTGTATCGTGCATGATACGCACTCCTCAAGCCTGACGGCTGACAACCAGCCATCTTGTCGAAACCACCATGCTGAGGAGCATCAGGTGATTGGAGCTGTCTTGGGGAGATGTCGTATTGAAAAGTTATCTTCGTTGGGAAGGTATGAGGATGACGTGGAAGGGCAGTTAAAGATAAAGCTCCTCAGCAAAATCTCGTTTTGTTCTATCAGAGCCCAGCCCCTATTGCCAACATAAATTGTCAGGAGCGCTTCTTACGCCGCCCGAAGCCGCAGGAAACCGCAAACCATAAGATGGGATGTATGATGGGACCAACGAGAGGAGGGTCTATAACTATCTGATTTTATTGATATATTTTTTTATTTTGGCGGAGAGACAGGGATTCGAACCCTGGGTACGCTATTAACGTACACACGCTTTCCAAGCGTGCGCCTTAAGCCACTCGGCCATCTCTCCGGCGCGGGTGTGGTAATAGCAAGTTTGACGGATCAGGCAAGAGGGAAAACGACCGTTTTTCTGCTTCAGGCAGAAAAAGTGACGGATCGGGCATTCCGGATGAAGCGGGCAATCGCCTCCGGGCTTTTGATGCCGGGAGCACTTTCCACCCCGGAGGAAACATCCACAGCCGGAGCCCCGGTTATCGTCACAGCCTGCCCGACATTCTCCGGGCTCAGCCCCCCTGCCAGCATCCACGGAAAAGACGGTTTCCAGCCCTGCATCAAGCTCCAGTCCAGTTGCTGCGCATTCCCTCCGGGACGTGTGGCACTGGCTGGTGGCTTTGGTTCTATCAGAAGGCGTTCTACCCCCGCAGGACAGCCTGAATGTAGATCAGCCCGGGCTGAGACGGGCTGAGACAACCAGACAGGCACCCCAAACCGTGAAGAGACGTCCGCCGCCCGTTCAAACGAGGCGTAAATCTGTAAAACATCAAGAGAGACGCCATCCAGCACGCGCGCCAGCGTCTCATCATCAGGATGCACAAAAAGCCCGACACGCACCGGCCCACCCGCATGGCGGGCCGACAGACTCCGGGCCTGCTCCGGGGTAACACACCGGGGTGAGCGATCAAAAAAAACAAACCCGACCCAGTCCGCACCATGCTCCACGCAGGCATCAAACCCGGCGCCCTCTGTCAGCCCACAGATTTTTACGCCCGTATGGGCTGCGGGGACGGGCTGCTGGGTCATGTTAAGCGGCCAGTTCTGCCGCAATAGCTGCGGCCGCGGCTGCCGGATCTGCGGCCTGGGTGATGGGCCGCCCCACCACAATCCAGTCGGCCCCGGCCTGACTGGCCTGCCGCGGCGTCATGATCCGTTTCTGGTCCCCGGCCTGACTACCGGCAGGGCGAATCCCCGGCGTGACCAGAAGAGGCGCATCCCCCAGCGTATCCCGCAGGGGAGCAAGTTCATGCGCGGAGCACACCAGCCCGTCGATACCAGCCTGCATGGCCAGCTTGCCAAGCGCAGCACCTGCGCACGCGCGCCATCCATCACCCCGGTTTCCGCCAGAGCGTGATCATCCAGACTGGTCAGCACGGTCACAGCCAGCAGCGCAGGGCGTGCATCCGCCGGGAATGCCTCATCACAGGCTTTGCGGGCAGCTTCCATCATCGCCAGACCGCCAGACGCATGCAGGGTCAGCATTTTAGGCCGCAGGCTGGAGAGAGACTGAATGGCTGCTGCCACCGTGTTGGGAATATCGTGCAGCTTGAGGTCCAGAAACAGTGGCGTTGCCCCGGCAACGTCCGCAACGGCCTGAAACCCTGCTGCATACGCAAATTCGAGGCCCAGCTTCACCGCGCCTGCTGAGGGGGCCACAGCCTGCGCCCATGCCTGCGCCGTCGCTGCATTTTGTGTGTCGAGTGCCGCAATCAGGCCTGTCTTGCGCGTCATGTCAGATACGATCATCCTGCACGGGAGAAGAAGAATGAACAGCCACTGACGGTGCCGGAACAACGGGCTGCTGCACTATGGCGGAGGCCGCCTGCACCTGCGCGAGTTGTGCTTCCAGCTCCTTAATCCGCTGTTCTGCCCTGCGCGCACGGCGGCGCTGCACCAGCTCAGCAGCCCAGAGGCAGAACGCGCCCATAATAAAGGCGACTGCCGCGACACTCAGCGCCAGCACACCCGCTGAACATTTCCAGCTATAGGTGAGCAGCCACATATCCAGCGGGTCCTGATTACTGGCGCTGAAAATGACAAGAGCCAGCAGAAAGGGGATAACAACAGTGAGTCTGATCATGGATACCTCGTAGCCTTCCGGGGTAAGGAGAGCAAGAAAACAGATTGAAGAAAGACGCAAAAGCAGGCAGCCCCACTCCCCGCAGGATTTCTGTTAAACTCTGAGCGCTGAAGACCGTTCACACTGCTCTCTTAACAAACTGCCCCCTCGCACAGGCGGGACTAATCTGTTACTGCTCGCCTAACTTTGCCGCATTTCTTATTTAACGCGCAGACATTGAAAATTTGCCCACAGGAGCCTCCGGACACCATGGCCGATCAGACTAATTTTACGACAGATTCAATTGGCGGCGCAGCAAGTGCCGCAGGCAGACCCGGCGTTCTGATGGGAATCCAGTACGTTAAATCCGTCACATTTCAGGTCGCCGGTGCGCCCGCAGTGTTTGCGCGGGCTCAGGAACGGCCCCAGATTGCCATTATGGTCGATGTTCGCGCCAATCAGATTGGCGAAAACATGCCCAATTTTGAAGTTGAACTGGTCATGCAGTGTCAGGGCCAGACGGCCCCCGGCCCGAATGGGGAAGAACCGGTGCGTTTGTTTGAAACAACACTGGTTTATGCAGGGATTTTTACGCTCAACCACTCCACGGCGGAAACTTTTGAGCCGCTCCTGTTGGTTGAAGCCCCCCGTATGCTGTTCCCCGGTGCGCGCAACCTGCTGACAACGCTGAGCCGTGAGGCAGGCTTCCTGCCGATTGTTGTCCAGCAGATCGACTTTGGAGAACTCTGGCGGAGCCGCCGCGCGCAGGGCTGATAAACACCAGTGCCCCCTCTTCTCCCACCTGAAGAAAGCCTGATGCAATGACGTCATTCCAGTTACCTCCTCTCTGGAAAGCCTTTGATCCGGACTGGTACCGGGAGGAATATAAAACTGTTCTGGGAGACGTCCGCGCGCTTCCCGATGCGCAGCTTCAGGCCTGGTATGAGGATCAGGGCGCTTTTTCCGGCCACTCGCCCAACCGCTATTTTGATGAAGAATGGTACCGGCGGAACTGCTCGGAAGCACTGGCCGAAATTGTGGACGGCCAGTACCGCTCCGGCTTTGAGCATTACTGCCAGAAAGGGTTTAAGACGCAGTCCCCGCATTATCTGTTCTCGGAACGGTATTATACCGCCAGTGCAGCGGATATGAGTCTGGCAAACCTTGAGAAAAACGGGTTTGCCAACGGCTATGACCATTTTCTGCGCTCAGGGGATAAGGAGCATCGGTCGGGGCATCTGTTTTTCAACCCGGACATGTATCTCCGCAACCGGCCAGAAAACCCGGACCTTGCCGCCCTTTCTCCTTTTATCCATCTGCTCCACGCCAGCAAAAGCATGCCGGATACCGTGCAGCTTTCCCGCCATTTTGACCCGGCATGGTATCGCGTCACACACCCGCAGGCCGTGCAGGCAGTCGAATACGGATATACGCCTAACCTACTGTATCAATTTCTGGCCGATTTCACCCCGGACGGTTTCTGACCTTTCCTCTGCTTCCAAATCGTGTGATTGCATGAGCACTACAGGCCGCAGCGCCTGCCATGTTTGACGCCAAACGACGCAGAGGATGACAAAATGACCGAACAGGCCGCTCTTGATCTGGCAGATAAGGGGCTGGATGACAGCCTGAAACGTCTTTTTGACCTGCTGCGCATTCCCAGCATTTCCACCCAGCCCGACCACGCACCCGACTGCCGCAAGGCCGCGGAATGGCTGGTCGCGGAACTGCGTGAGATTGGTTTTGACGCCAGCACACGGGAAACACCCGGCCACCCGATGGTTGTGGCCCACGCCAAAGGACCGGAAGGCGCACCGCATGTGCTGTTCTATGGTCATTATGACGTACAGCCGGTGGACCCGCTGAATTTATGGACCTCTGCCCCGTTTGAGCCTGTGCTGGTGAAAGGCCCCACAGGTGAGATGGAAATTACCGCGCGCGGGGCGGCGGATGACAAAGGGCAGGTCATGACCTTTGTGGAAGCCTGCCGCGCCCTGCGCGCTGCGGATGGCGCACTGCCGCTGAGTGTCACCATGCTGATTGAAGGCGAGGAAGAATCTGGCGGCGTAAACCTGCTGCCCTTCCTGAAAGCCAACCGGGATGAGCTGAAAGCCGATGTCGCGCTGATCTGCGATACCGGGATGCTGGGCCGGGGCATGCCTGCCATCACCACCATGCTGCGCGGCATGGTGGGCGAGGAAGTGACCATTACCTGCGCGAATCGTGACCTTCATTCGGGCATGTATGGCAATGCCGCCCGCAACCCGATCCAGCTTCTGTGCGATATCCTTTCTGACCTGCGGGATGGCGCGACAGGCCGGGTGACGTTGCAGGGGTTTTATGAGGGCGTGCCCGTTATCCCGGAAGAAACCCGTGCCCTGTGGCGGAAAATTGGCCCGAGTGATGAAGACGGTCTTGCCCCTGTTGGCCTGAGCCTGCCTGCAGGCGAGATTGGCTACACCGCCCTTGAGCAGACATGGTCCCGCCCGAGCTGCGAGATTAACGGCATCAGCGGCGGGTATGAGGAAAAGGGGTTCAAGACTGTTCTGCCCTCAAAAGCCATGGCGAAAGTCTCCTTCCGTCTGGTCGGCAAGCAGGACCCGGACGCCATTCGCGCAGCCTTCCGCGCCCATGTGGAAACCCGCCTGCCCGCGGACTGCACGGCAGAATTTACAGCGCATGGCGGCTCCAGAGCCAGCATTGTCCCGGCGGATATGCCTTTCCTCCCGCCAGCACTGAAAGCGCTGGAAGAAGAATGGCAGCATCCGGCGGCTGTTATCGGGTGTGGCGGCTCCATCCCCGTTGTGACGGAAGTGCAGGACGCTCTGGGGATGGACTCCCTGCTGATCGGCTTCGGGCTGGAGGATGACCGCGTACATTCCCCTAATGAGAAGTATGATCTCTCCTGCTTCCATAAAGGCATGCGTTCATGGATCCGGGTACTGTATGCGCTGGCGGCCCGGACCGCTCCCTAAGATCACCCTTTGAGGATATGACCAACATGCTGGTGCTGACACAGGGTGACCCGGCTGGCATAGGCCCCGAAATTACCGTGAAGGTCTGGCAGGCCCTGCGGGAAAACGGGCCGGCCTTTGTGTTTCTGGGCGACCCGGCTCTTCTGGAAACAGTGGCCCCCGTGCGCATCGTGAACAACGTGCGGGAAGCCGGAAGCATCTTCCGGGATGCCATCCCGGTGCTGCCACTCTCTCTGGCAGTGCCCGCCACCGCCGGCACACCGGACAGCCGGAACGCAGGCAGCGTAATTGACAGCATTACGCAGGCGGTGCGCCTTGTGCAGGCCGGGGAAGGCTCTGCGGTCGTGACCAACCCGATCAGCAAGGACGTGGTGAAACAGGCCGGTTTTACGCACCCCGGCCACACAGGATATCTGGCGGAACTCTGCGGGGTGCCCGGTCAGGATGTGATGATGCTGGCTGGCCCGTCCCTCCGGGTTGTGCCGGTAACGGTGCATGTCGCGCTGCGTACGGCCATCGAACAGCTCACCCCGGAGCTGATCATCCGCACAGCCCGCACAACCGTGCAGGGGCTGAAACGTGATTTTGGGCTGACCAGCCCGCGCGTGGCTGTAGCGGGCCTGAATCCCCATGCGGGAGAAGGCGGCCTGATGGGGCGGGAAGAGCTGGACTGCATTATTCCGGCCATCCGCGCCCTGCAGGCAGAAGGCATGACCATTTTCGGCCCCTTGCCCCCTGACACCATGTTCACGCCGGATGCGCGGGCCCGGTATGATGTGGCGCTCTGCATGTATCATGATCAGGGCCTGATCCCACTCAAGACGCTCGACATGGCAGAGGGCGTGAATATCACGCTGGGTCTGCCCATTATCCGCACCTCTCCCGACCACGGCACAGCGTTTGATATTGCCGGAACCGGCAAGGCAGACCCCGGCAGCCTGCTGGCAGCCCTCAAACTGGCCGCACAACTGGCCGAAAACCGAAGGAAGGCTCATGACACGCACTCCCCGCCCCCCCATTCGGCTTGGCGTGAATATTGACCACGTGGCGACCGTCAGAAACGCCCGTGGCGGCACACATCCGGACCCGGTTGCCGCAGCGCTGCTGGCCGTACAGTCCGGCGCGGACGGCATTACGGCCCATTTGCGGGAAGACCGCCGCCACATCCGCGATGCCGACCTCCAGCGCCTGCGCGCGGACGTCAAAGCCCCGCTTAATATGGAAATGGCTGCGACGGATGAGATGGTCTCTCTCGCCAGCACACTCCTGCCCCATGCCTGCTGCATTGTGCCGGAACGCCGGGAAGAGCTGACAACGGAAGGCGGGCTGGACGTTGCCGGGCAACTGGCCTCCTTAAAACCCCGTGTGCAGGCACTGGTGGAAAAAGGTATTCGTGTTTCCCTGTTTATTGACCCTGATCCTGCCCAGATTGACGCCGCCGTTGCTACGGGTGCGCAGGTGGTGGAACTGCACACCGGAGCCTATGCGGAAGACCGCGCGGGAGAACTGGACCGCCTGCGCGCTGCCGCAACACACGCCGCCGCAAAAGGGCTGGAAGTCCATGCCGGGCATGGCCTGACCTATGAGAATGTTGGCCCGATTGCGGCCCTCCCCGACATCATGGAACTGAATATCGGGCACTTCCTGATCGGGCAGGCGATTTTTGACGGCCTGCCCACCGTGATCCAGACCATGAAGCGCCATATCCACGCCGCTTCCGCACGCTAAAACCTCACCCGCGCAGACCGCACCAGAACAGGACAGACATGGAACAAACGCCCGGCACACCTAAAGGACTGATGGCGGCCGTCATCGGGATGGGACTTCTGATTGTGGTGGGCACGGTCGCGCTGGTGGGCGTTATCATCCACCGTATGGGGAGCCATACCCCTCCGTCCGGCGCAGCGATCGCGGCTCGGGCGGTTCCGTTACAGAATGCCGCAGCCCCGCCGGTTCTGCCTGCCGGAACACGCCTGATCAGCATGGCCCGCGTGCAGGACGGGCTGATGGCTCTGCACATTGCGGATAACGGGCAGGACCGTATTCTGCTCTGGCAGATCGGGACGGATCATCTGCTTCCCGGCGTGGAAGGCGCGGTCCATCCGGCAGGAGCCGCACCATGATGCAGCCTCAGTCGCCAGAACACGTTGCCATAACCACAGACGCTGCACAGGATGCCTCACCTCACGCCCCGCTGACGGCCATTGGCCTGATGAGCGGCACCTCGCTGGACGGGGTGGATGCCGCCCTGATCACAACGGACGGGATCAGAGTGTTTGACCACGGCCCGTCTCTGACAGTGCCGTATGATGCCTCTCTCCGCGCCAGAGTCCGTGCCATTCTGGACCGCGCAGCCACCCTTTCCCCTGACGATGCCGATCTGCTGGAGGCGGAACAGGCTTTGACGGATGTGCATACACAGGCCGTGCAGGCCGTCCGCGCGCAGGCTGGAGAGCGGCAGATTGATATCATTGGCCTGCACGGACAGACCATTCTGCATGCGCCGGGCCGCACGTGGCAGATTGGCAACGCCAGCCGCCTTTCCGCCGCAACAGATCTGCCCGTCGTGCATGATTTCCGGACTGCCGATGTGCTGGCAGGCGGAGAAGGCGCACCGCTGGCCCCCCTTTACCATGCTGCCCTGCTGCATGGACACAGCACACCCGCCGCTGTGCTGAATATTGGCGGTGTTGCCAATCTCACCCTCATGACGCGCACGGGCGACGTTCTGGCGTGTGATACCGGACCGGGCAATGCTCTTCTGGATGACTGGATGTTCCGCCACACTGGCCAGCCCTGTGATTTTGACGGAGCCTGCGCAGCAAAGGGCACGGTCGATACCGCTCTGCTGTCTACCCTCATGGCCCATGCGTTCTTCCGTAAACCACCTCCGAAATCACTTGACCGGCTGAGCTTCCATCAGGCGCTGGAACTGGTCTCCCGCCTGAGCGTTGAGGACGGCGCGGCAACGCTCACCGCCTTTACGGCTGCGGCCATTGCCCGTACGCCCCTGCCGGAAGAACCGTTCCACTGGTTTGTCTGCGGAGGGGGGCGCCGCAACCCAACGCTGATGCGCATGCTGGCGGACCATGTCCCCGGCACGGTGCAGCCGGTGGAGGCTCTGGGCTGGGACGGGGATGCGCTGGAGGCTGAATGTTTCGGGTTTCTGGCCGTACGGAGCCTGCGCGGTCTGCCGCTCTCTCTACCTGCCACCACCGGCGTCCCTTACCCCATGCCCGGTGGACGGCTGACCTGTGGCGGCATCAGCCCCGCGGGCCGCAGATTATAAGATACTCTCTTTTGCCAGAACCAGCGGAGCGATTGATCTTCCGGTTCTGGCAAGGCACCATGCGCCCCGCATGCAAGAAGGACCTGATCATGAAACGTGCCCTTATTCTTTGCCTCGGCCTGCAAAGCCTGTGTCTGCTCCCCTCTTTCAGCGCGGCACAGGCGCAGACGGTGGTTGATGGCAGCGACAAGAATGCAAGCCCGTTTGTAAAATCCACTCTGGCCATGCTGAGCAAGCGCTTTGCGGAAGACAAACCGCATTTCAGAAAAATCAGCACCCACACCTCTGGGGACAAACAGATTGTCTGCGGGGAAATCAGCCTGCATGGCACCAAGGTTCCGGCGGCGGAAACCTTCATGCCGTTTGGCGCCACACAGGGAGAGGAAAACCCGCTGGTGTATGAAGCCCATACCATCCCCGCCGCACTGGACTTCCGGGAAGTCAACACATGGATCAACCATGGTGCGGATCTGGAAGATCTGGAAGAAATGGGCTGCGTGCCCGAAGGCAGCTATCGCCAGTACAGTGACCACCTCAATACTGTGTTACAACACAGAAAAACCAACTGATTTTCTTACCTGTGTCTCTAGGCCCCTTCAGGCCACGCGCCTGAAAGGTCCCATCACAAATGCGCCAGACACGGCTTCGTGTTATGACAAGTCTGGCAAAAATGCTGCTATCCAGCAGGAAAAACACAATTCAGACAGCAATCGCCTTCAACTCCCCGTCAGGCGATTGACACCCGTGCAGCCACATGCATGACTGATCCGGTCCAAAATAAAAAATAACAAACTCCGGTCGTCTTAACATGAAAATCCTGAATCTGCTGCTCCTGCTGCCCTTTCTGGGGTTGCTCTGGACGCCCCTGTACGACCGCTATACGCCCGTACTGTTCGGCTTCCCCTTTTTCTACTGGTACCAGCTTGCCTGGGTGCCGGTAACCTCCGTCCTGATCTGGATTGTCTGGAAAAAGGGGCATGACGCATGAACGGCATTAACCCGTGGGCGCTCGGCGTCTTTATCCTCTTCTTTGCGGCAACCATCATCATCGGCAGTTCTATCCAGTGGCTGCGCGGGCTGTTTGGCGGGGGGAAAAGTGCCACCGTCTCCTCTGACGAGGAATGGTCTCTCGGCGGCCGCCAGTTTGGTGCGTGGGTCACATGGTTTCTGGTCGGGGGCGATTTCTATACCGCCTATACCGTCATCGCCGTGCCAGCACTGGTCTATGCGGCAGGTGGCTACGGCTTCTTTGCGCTCCCCTACACCATTATCGTCTATCCGTTTATCTTCCTTGTCATGCCGCGCTTGTGGAAGCTGGCGCATGCCGGTGGCCACTCCACTGCGGCAGATCTTGTCCGCGCCCGCTTTAACAGCCGCGGGCTGGAAATTGTGGTCGCCCTTACCGGCTGATCGCCGTCATGCCGTATATTGCGCTTCAGCTCGTCGGGATCCGCACGGTCATTCAGGCGCTTGGCCTGCCGGGAGATATTCCGCTGGTTATCGCCTTTGTCTCCCTGGCGGCCTACACATGGCTGGGCGGACTGCATGCCCCGGCGCTGACGGCCTTTATTAAAGACATCATGATCTACATCGCCGTGCTGGTGGCTGTTACGGTTATTCCCCTGCATATGGGGGGATATTCCGCGCTGTTTGCCGGGGCTGACACAACGCAGCCGGTCCTGCATGCCGGTCAGGGTTTGCCGTATGCCACGCTGGCGCTTTCTTCCGCGCTGGCAGCGTTCCTGTATCCGCACACGCTCACCGGGATTCTGGCAGCAAAATCGGCGGATACCATCCGCCAGAACGCCGTCTTCCTGCCCATCTATACCGTTGTGCTGGGGCTGATTGCCATGCTGGGCCTGATGGCGCACACCGCAGGCATCAAGACGGATAACGCCACCATGGTTGTGCCTCTGCTGTTCCAGCAGATTTTCCCGGCATGGTTCAGCGGCTTCTGCTTTGCCGCCATTGCCGTGGGCGCTCTGGTTCCGGCTGCCGTCATGGCCATCGGGGCTGCAAACCTTGTGACCAGCAACCTGCTGCCTCCGCAGAAGAACCCCGTCCGCACCAGCCGCATTACGGCTCTGGCTGTCAAAGTCGGTGCTCTGTTCTGCGTGCTGTTCCTGAATGCGAAATTCGCGATTGATTTCCAGCTTCTGGGCGGGGTGATCATTCTGCAGACCTTCCCGGCACTTGTCCTTGGTCTGCTGCGCATCCGCTTTTCAGCCACTGCCATGCTGGCTGGCTGGGCTGTCGGCGGGATTTTCGGCCTCGGGCTATGCTGGATGGACGGGCTGAAGCCCATCCACATGGTCACACTGGGTCCGCTCTCCGGCATGGTCTCTACCGGGCTGCTGTCTCTTATTGTGAATCTGGTTGTGGTCGGGCTGGTGACTCTCGTCAAACCCGCCGCCGAACTTCCGGCTCTCACAGAGGCTGGTCAGGCTGACCGCGCATAAAACCCCAAAGCTGCGTGCTGATTAACCTTTAGCAACAGCACCTGCGCCCATCATCAGACCCCGCCGCGACATGTCCGTCGCGGCGGGGTTTTGCATTTCTGCGCTGATAATTTTCATTGCTCCGCCGCGTCTGCTTGGGCACCCTGCCTTCTCACTCAGCCCTCTCACCCTGCCAGAAGGACCGTCATGCCGGACCGCACGCCGCCTCTGTTTCCAACGGGTTCCGGACAGATGGACCTCGGGCTGGCAGACACTCGGCCAAAGCGGGTCACCCTCAGCCCCGGTGCCACCCTGTTGCGGGGCTTCGCGCTTGAGGACGCAGAAGCGCTATGGCGCGCCCTCTCCCCGATCCTCAGCGCAGCACCCCTCCGCCACATGCTGACACCCGGCGGGCGGCAAATGTCCGTCGCCATGACCAGTTGTGGCACATGGGGGTGGGTCACGGATCAGGCAGGGTATCGGTATACCCACACGGACCCCACAACAGAGGCGCTCTGGCCGCCCATGCCAGACCTTCTTTTTCACCTCGCCAGCCGGAGTGCCGCCGCAGCGGGTTTTGAAGGGTTTCAGCCCAATGCCTGCCTGATCAACCGGTATGAAGCCGGAACCCGTATGACGGCGCATCAGGATAAGGATGAAGGCGATATCACGCAGCCGATTGTCTCTGTCTCGCTCGGGCTTCCCATCCTGTTTCTGTGGGGCGGCCTCCAGCGGACCACACGCCCGCACCCCATCCTGCTGGAACATGGGGATGTTCTGGTCTGGGGCGGCAAAGCCCGGCTGCATTATCACGGCGTCAAACCGCTGGAACAAGGCGTGCATCCACTGACCGGCCCGACCCGTTTTAATCTGACATTCCGTTTCGTCGCCCCGGCCGGGCGGTAAGGCGTTTTCTGCTTTTTTCCGATACCAGCCCACAGGTTCCATCACGCTGGCGCAACAAGAGGTTTCCTCTTACACTTCCATCACTTTCCGCCAGCCTCCTGATTCAGGACTTTTCCCCATGCCGTCTTTCTCCCGCTTCTCCCGCCGTATGGTTCTGCAAAACAGCGCACTGGCCGCAGGTCTCAGCCTGCTCGGCGCACATACGGCAAAAGCCCAAAGCACACCGGAAAACCGCTTTGCCGCGCTGGATCAGATTTTCCAGAAGGCCGTGCAGGAGGGCAAAACGCCCGGTGCCGTCGCGGCCATCGGTCAGGCAGGCAATACGGTATGGAAAGGTGTATTTGGCCATCGTGCTCTGGTGCCGCGGCAGGAACCGATGACGTGGGCAACACTGTTCGACATGGCTTCTCTGACAAAGGTGCTGATTACAGCGCCTGCCATCATGCAGCTTTATGAACGCGGCCTTGTCAGACTGGATGCGCCGGTCAGCACGTATCTTCCGGCCTTTGCCACCAACGGGAAGCAGGCCATTACGGTGCGCCTGCTGCTCACGCATTATTCCGGGCTGGCCCCGGATCTTGACCTGTCCACACCATGGCACGGCAAGGAAGCTGCCGTTCAGCGCGTGATGGATGCCCGCCCGGCGCATCCGCCTGGGGAGCAGTTTGTCTATAGCGATATCAATTTCATTACCCTCGGGCTGATTGTTGAAAAACTTTCAGGTCTTCCGCTGGATATTTACGCAACCCGGAATATTCTCCAGCCCCTCGGGCTTTCCCGCACCTTTTTCCTGCCAGACAGCGCCCTGCATGACAGCATTGCCCCAACCCAGTATGACGAACAAAACCAGATGCTCCGTGGCGTGGTGCATGACCCGACAACCCGCCGGATGGATGGTGTAGCAGGCCATGCCGGGCTGTTCTCCTGCGCGGATGATATGCTGACTTACGCCCACGCCCTGCTGGCACGCCGGGCTGGCCTGCCCTCAGCGTTTCCCTTGCGGCCGGAAACACTTGTGCTGATGTCCACCCCCCAACAACCTGCCGGAAAGTCTGATCTGCGCGGGCTGGGGTGGGATATTGCAACACATTATTCCTCCCCGCGCGGAGAGCACTTCCCGGCCAGTTCCTTCGGCCATACCGGCTTTACCGGCACATCGCTGTGGCTGGTGCCGGAGATGGAAACATTTGTTCTGATTCTGACAAACCGGGTTCACCCGGACGGGAAAGGAAACGTCATCGCCTTGCGCAAAGACATCGCAACCGCAGCAGCACTTGCCCTGCAAGCCGGATAGGCATACCGGCGGAAAGTCAGAATATTTATTTATTCGTCCTGTCCTGCGCGACCTTTCTCAAAAACACCTGTCAGAGTGAGTTTGACATCATCGCCCACGGCTGTTATCGCGCTTCTCATCCCAAATGCGCTCCGCTGGATGGTTCCCCGCGCTTCAAAGCCGACCGTATAGGCCTGATCCAGCGGATTTGTCCCGGCTCCGACAAAATGAACATGCAGCGTCACGGGCCGTGTCACACCATGCAATGTCAGACGCCCGGAGACGCTGGCCTGTGATGGCCCTTCCGAGACAATCTGCGTCGAAACAAATTCGGCATCCGGGTATTTCCGGGCATCCAGCCAGTCCTCTCCCCAAAGGGCTTCAGTCACGGACCCGGCCGTTGTCATCAAAGACTGCACGGGCAACCGTAACGCCACATGGGACAATTCAGGATGAGCGGAATCCAGCAAAAGGGAGCCAGACACTCCGGAAAACATGCCGTGATAGTGGCTGAAACTCAGGCAGGTCACGGAAAACACAACCTGCGTGCGCAGGCCATCAACATGATACACACCCTTTTCCACCACCGGGGCTTCCGCCATAACAGGTGTCATGTCTGACGCATGCGCAGCCTCAACGGCGCTCAGCCTCAACACAAACACCAACACAGCCAGCAGAAAAAAGGCGGCACGCTTCATTGTGCTCTCCCTGTCCCAATCACTCCTTTAACTGATCTTTAAGTGATTGAGACAGGTGAGAGTTCCCGCGCAGACCCGGACCTTACCCCTGCAACGGGCGCCCGATTTCTGACTATTCTGTTATCAAACCCCGGTAACCCGAGAGAGACTTCAGAAGTCCTCTTCGCTTTTGCGCAACATTCTAACCTGTCTTTCCATCCATTTCTGGGCAGAAACCTTCCGGGATGGGTCAAGCATGCGGTACAGGCGGAGAATATCATACTCATCCGGGGAGACTGTCAGAGCAATATCTTCCTGCACATAGCCTGTAAGGAAAATGTCCGGCTCGACGCCAAACAGCGCCGCAAGTTTCGGGATGTGCTTTCTCGCACTACCTTCCCGCCCGGTTTCCCAAAACGCGATGGCCGGGCGTGATACGCCCAGAGCATCCGCCACCTGCTGCTGGGTTAACCCGGCTGCCTTACGCAGAATTTTCATCCTCTGGCCCAGATCAGCACCGGGAGAGACAATCATCTGGTCCTCTGTGTGACTTGCATGGTTTTCAGGCTGATCAGATAGACCGGGTATGTTCTGCCTCGGTTTTACCATTTCCACGCTCTCCCTAACATCCGATACCGGCTTTCGTATACAGATGCGGCTTTTAGCGTGCCCGAGGCCTGTTTACAATTTAAGACTGCATTCCAGCCAGGTAACATGGCAGAGGCGCGTAGAGCCCGTACACCCAACATCGCTTCAACATGTGGTCAGCCTGACAGATTTTTGCAACAGCCTCTCAACACACAATCCTCCATCACCCGTTTATGACGAGTCATGGAGGATTGTGCGTTTTCAAGAGCCTTCTCAAGTTATAAAGGCTTTAAGAAAACCGTTGCGGGGCAAAACCCTTGGAAGTCAGAAAATATTTTACCTATCGTAGTAAAGTATTTTCTGACGTTTGCAGTTTTAGAAGCTTTGCGTAATGCCGGTCAGGATTGTGCGGCGCAGGCCGTATTGCGGTGCACCAACCCCAATCCCGCTACCGTCACGCAGCAGATAGGTGCGGTCAAACAGGTTGGTAACATCCAGCCTGATCTGCGTGTTACCAAGGAAGGAATGGCCAAACAGATTTTTGAAAGTCTGCACAGCCGCAAAGTTGAACGTTGCATATTGCGGCACAACCGCTCCGTTCGGCACATCACCATCTGCACGCAGACCACTGCCATAAACCATCGTGGTGGAAACGCGCAGCGGATGCCAGCTTCTGTGGAAGAAGCTGTAAGCCGCACCGGCCGATGCCGTCCAGCGCTGGTCATGATCCAGATGAATCCAGCGGTGCCGGATATAATCCAGATCATCCTGCCCAAAGTTGAACTGCGCACTGGTAATATCCTTACCAATAGCACGGGACCACGAGAAGTTCCCGTAAAGAGACAGCGGACCTTTGTCGTATGAGGTGCTGACCTCATAACCGTTCACCTGCCCTTTGCGATAGTTAAAGCCACTGAGCACGATCGGCGCACCAAACTGGCCTTCATCAATCAGATTATTCGCCAGCTTGTAATAGGCATCAAAAGATACACGCCAGCCCGGCAGGATCTGCTGCTGAATACCCGCGTCAAAATAGTGATCGCGCTCGGCCTTAACCGTTGAGTTCTGCATAACTTCTGAGGCAGAGCTTGTATTTGCAAATTTATACAGCGCCGAGCTGCTGACCACCTCAAACGGCGGTGGCGTGAAATAGCGGGAATAGCCTGCATGCAGTGTCGCCCCTTTCCAGGGCTTCCATACGACATTCAGACGCGGGCTCACCTGTTTTTCACTGGTATATTCACTCACACCGTCAAAACGCAGGCCGTAATTGACCGTAAGGTTCCGCAAAGGCGTCCATTCATCCTGCGCATACAGGCCATATACCGTGCCTGTCTTGCCACTCCCGTCATAAACCTTGATCGGAGTAGGATCAAACGTCGGGTTACCGTCCTCATCCACACCATTCGCGCCAAACACGGTTGAATCCGTCTTGGAAATCGTGCGTTCAACAAAAACCTGAAAGCCAAAGCGTACTGTATGATCTTTTGCAGCATGCCATGTCACGTCATGCTGCGTCCCCGTGGAGAAAACGGAGCGTGCTGCGCGCTGTGCAATACCGTTATAAACCAGATCCCCCAGTTCATCCGGCGAATAACGCAGGCTGCTATAGCGGGTAAACACAGAACTTTGCAGGCTGAAATCCCCAATTTCTTTCTGCAATGCCAGAATAGCAAAATCTGTGATCTGCTTCTGGCGTTCGTTCAGGCTGGCGCTGTCCACGCTACCGTTCAGCTTCTGCGCCAGATCACTCCCGGCGTAAGACGGTTCAGAAAACTGGGTCTGCTGGCCAGGATTATTCGGCAACTGGTATTCAGCATTGGAAACACCCGCAATAAAGCTGATACGGGTATTTTCATCGGCTGTATACCGCAGATGCCCGAGGAAGTGATACTGGTTACTCAGATCATGAACGGCGTTAAAGGATCTGGTTGTATTTTCAATACCCACACGATCATGCACAAAATCGGCCGTCGCGAAGTAATCCCATTTACCCTTATGGCCACCATACTGGAGTGATGGCAGGAAATAGTCCCGCGCACCGCCGTAAACAGACGCGATGCCGCCAGAATTCGTCGTGCCATTTTTGGTGGTGATATCAACAACGGCTGCCTGCAAAAATCCGAATTCACTCGGGAGTGCGCCCGTTGTCAGAGACATGCTGTCCGCAAAACGCGTCATTAGCGCCTGCCCGAACACGTTCAGACCTTCCGGAAGCTGCACGCCATCCAGCCGGAACTGCACTTCATTATGGTCTCCACGCACATGGATCTGGCCGTAACTATCCTGCGCCACACCGGGAGCCTGTAACAGAACCTGATTAAGCGGGGCGTTATCCCCACCCGGAATGGTCTCCAGTGCCTGTCGGTCGAAACGATAAACCGTAGCCCCTGTATCCGGCTGAAGCTCTGATCTTGCCCTGTCCAGATGCGCGGTAACCGTCACACGTTCCGGCGTGCTGGCCAGACCGGGCTGAATGGAAACGGTCTCCTGCCCCGTAGGTCTGCCGCGACCGGTATCCAGAGCGCGCGCCGTGCGCGTGGACGTGGACGTGGATGTGGATGTGGATGTGGATGTGGATGTGGATGTGGATGTGGATGTGGATGTTTGTACCGCTTTTTTCTCGCCAGCAGTTTTTTTCTTACTTGTCGGCTGAACTGTCTGCGCGACCTGAACTGTGCCTGTGGACGCAGTCTGAGCCTGTGCATTTTCTATACAGAACAGAAATCCGGCTGTTGTGCAGACAGTTGAGCATGCCAGCAAAAAAGAAAGACGAGATACCAGCATCAGAGAGTGACCCTCAAGGTTTTGGAAACGATCTGATCAGGGTCTTATACGTTATGATATAACGTATCAACGTAATTTCTACCTGCCATGTCCAATCCTCTGCCTTCCATCTTCCACTGTTACCTGCAAAGCACACCTGGCTCTCCCGCCACTTCTCCGCTTGTGTCAGGCACAATTTTCTCGTAGTAGTCGCTCACCCCTCTATGTCCCGTTCGTCTAGAGGCCTAGGACACTGCCCTCTCACGGCGGCAACACGGGTTCGAATCCCGTACGGGACACCAAGTTTTTCAAGGACTTGCAGCAGGTTAATCTGAAAATCGTTGATTTTTGAGCCAATCCCGAGCCAAACTGGGAGAGGATCGAATAACGATGACCAAATCACCAAAAGAGACCCTCAAGGACCCTGTGACAGGGAAGCCGTTGCCCAAGGGCGTCTGGTATCGTGGCCCCGGCCAGTATCAGGCCCGCAAAATGGTGAACGGCAAGCGTCACCGCGAAACCTTTGCGTCAGCCAGTCTTGCCCGCCGCTGGCTCCAGGACGTACGGGCCAAGGCACATGTGGGCCAGCTTGAGCCACCCGCACGCAAGAGAAACCAGATCACTTTTGGTGAACTCTTTGAGCGCTTCGGCCGGGAGCGCATGACAGAACGCGATGCTGATCGTATGGGCCATCTTCCGGCCCTTCTGGGGTCCAGCATTGCCTCATTGAAAATCGACAAATGGACCAATGGCGATGTTCGGGATTTTCGTGACGCCATGCTGGCAGCGGGACTGGCCAAGGGAACCGTCGTCAAACGGCTGAACATGATTGCGGCCATCGTCGAATACGCCAACTCGGAATGGGACACGACAATCCTCAATCACGCATCTGCCAAGCGGACCAAACGGCCCGAGGGCGCGGATCGCAAGAGAAACCGGAGATTGAGGGACGGCGAAGAAGCCGAACTTCTGCGAGCTGCTTCTCGGTCCGACGGGGTTTTCAGGCACTACCCTGATGTGGTGTGGCTCATCAGGTGGTCAATCGAGCAAGGCTGACCTTGCTGGAATGAGTGTCTCTGAGCTGGTCCGACGCCGTTATTTTGGCCGGCCGATTATCGCCCACGCTGATATCGTCATGATCCGGGAACTGCGCCGCCTGGGAGGACTCCTCAAACATCTCTACCTATCAAGCAACGGTGACCATGCACAGGAAACACTAGCCACCCTGCACGCCCTGAAAGCGGCAATTGAGGCGATCAGTAATGATCATCAAGAAGGTTAAAAATCCAAAGAAATCGACGTCCAAATCTGAGCGGATCAGGCGGTTGATTCTCTACGTCACAAGTCCGGAAAAAACAGACACGTCTGAAAAATGTATCTATTTCGGAGCGCGGGGTTTTCTGACGGATCCTCTTAACAGTCAGATCGCGGAGATGATCGCACTTGCAACTGAAGCCGCGCGGTCTGCTGACACCGTGAACCACTACGTGCTAAGCTGGAAACGCGGCGAAAGTCCGACGACAGAACAGGTGGATGACGCCGTCACACTGCTACAAAGAGAGATGGGACTGGAACAGCATCAGATTGCCTACGGACTGCACGCAGACACCGACAATCGTCATCTGCATGTTGTGGTCAATCGTGTAGATCCAGAGACACTCCGATGCACCGAAATCAATCGAGGATTTGACATTGAAGCTGGTCACAGGGCCATCGCTTTGATTGAGCACGGTCAGGGATGGTCACGCGAGGAAAATGGTCTTTATCAGGTCGACCGGGATGGAAAACTGGTTCGCTGCAATCGCCCCGGAGATAAGACAACTCCAGTCAAAACCGATAGCAAAAAAGTGGAGCGCAGAACAGGTAGACGTTCTATACGGGATGTCGCCATTGAAGAGGCGGTTCCTGTCATTAAAGCAGCAACATGCTGGGCTGAGGTTCATGAGAGTCTGGCACGGAAAGGCATGAGCTACCGCCGACATGGCAATGGCGCTGTCATTATGATTGGGGATACACCAGTCAAAGCCAGTCAGGCTGATCGGCAGATCAGCTTCATCCAGATGCAACGCAGGTTGGGACCGTACGAAGAGCCTGATGAGGCTGCGGAAATACCCGCTGACGGCACTCTTACCATTCCTCTCCTGATGAGACCGGAGGATGTCGATTTGAGCGACTACCACCAGGAGCGCAAAGACTACGAAGCGGCGAGAACAAAAGCATTATCAGACGTTGCCCGTCAGCATGCAGACCAGAGGACCAGCCTGAAGGAAATGCAGCGCCGGGAACGCGAGACCGTTCTGAAGGGTAGATGGCGGCGACGTGGCGTGGCACTTAACGCCTTACGGCATGCGCTGGCTGACGAACATAGGACAGCCCTTCGCCTTCTCCATGAACAGCAGAAGCAAGAACGCCTTGCCAATCGAAAGCGATTGCCTCCCTTCCCCACGGTAGAGGAGTGGTTGAAGGCGAACAGGGATCCGTTTCTGGCGGCGCTGTGGACACACCCAGAGCACTTCATGCGTCTCGAGGGACATGGGACACGTTCCGATAGCGAGAGGCGAGTTTACAGCATCCCGGGCTTCAGGTCTGTCGTGCGGGGAGCCTATGTCCATTATTGCAGACTTACCGATCCAGAACATATTGCCTTTTCCGATCGTGGCGATCGGATCGATGTCTGCGACACCACAGATCGGGAAATCATCCTGGCATCCTTGCAACTGGCAGCCAGCAGATGGGATCAAGTCAAAATTACCGGGACCGACGATTTCAAAGCGCGCGTTGTGGACCTTGCCGTTGAGTACGGCTTTCGGTTGAAGAACGAGGATCTTCGCCAGACCGTCGAAAAAAGACGTAAGGAAGTTGAGGAACTCAAAATCGCAGAGCAGAAGCAAAAAGAAGAAAAAGCAAGACAGACTTCCCTTGCGAAACGCTCACTCTCCCATAAACCTTCAGAGGGGTTCGAGCGCTGAGCATAAATGCTGTATCCTTTTATGTTTATCACGCCAGTTGAACAATGTCGTTACAAGTTCCTATGGGGAAAGATTACAAGGCGCGTTAGGATTGGTTGGCGGGTAGTATGGACGTTCTGCAGCCCGGTGAGGCCATCTGAATGTAGGGCAACAAGCTCTGGATGTGGTGGCTGCTCCAGACCCCCGTGAACTGGCCGTGTCCGCGCCAAGGCGCAGAGAGCGGCGCTCACAAACTTAACCCATGATGTTTTGCGCAGGTTATTGCGGGCACGGCTGATGATGCAGGATCTGGATGCTACGGCAGGCAAGCAAGTTTCTGCCTCCATACCCCATTTCCGATGGAGGTTTCAGAGCCTGCAGTTACCCCCTGCTTCAGACGTCAGTTAAGAACTGTTCGAGCGTTATTTTGCGTTAGGCTCAATTCAGTATTTTTTGCTTCCAAATTATGCGACTAGCTACACTGGGTAGAAAAATCAGACTATGTAAAACAATAAGAAACCGGAAACTTCAGGATAGAATAAAAATTATGACCATTGTGATCATGACCGTTGGCACGGAAGGGGATGTGCGCCCCCACATTGCCCTTGGTGAAGGGCTTCTGGCCCGAGGGCACACTGTAAGGCTGGCGGCAGACCCCGGTTTTGAAACCGCCGTTACCAGAGCAGGACTGGAATTTTCTCCTCTGACCGCTGATTTTTCCGGAATGATGCGTCATAACCCGCAGGCGCTGGATGGCCGCAGCGGCATGGCGGCGGCCCGCGTGGTGGTGGCGGAAACACGCCGCATGGCGCAGGACTGGCCCGCACAGGGGCTGAAAGCGGCAGAAGGCGCAACATTGCTGATTGGGTCTGGCAATGTCTCGTTATTGGCAGCCAGTCTGGCAGAGCGGTTACAGGTGCCGTTTGTGCAGACCCAGTTGCAACCGCTTGAAGCCAGCCATGCGCTGCCGCCCGTATGGTTCAGACCCCGTCCGTTGCCTGCATCTGTCAATTTTGCGCTCCATCGCACGCTGCGCCAGACAGCATGGTTGCTGCTGCTGAACACGGCAAACCGCATGCGCCGCGCGCTGGATTTACCGCCCTATCCTTTAAAGGGACCGTGGCATAACCCCAAGGCAACAGGCGGCCATATTCTGTTTGGGTTCAGCCAGCATATGGTGCCCCGCCAGCTGGAATGGCCCGCACGCATTGCCATGCCGGGCTATTTTGTGTCTGCAAAAAATGCCGACTACACACCGGATGCTGATCTGGCCCGCTTTTTGCAGGCGGGAGACAAGCCAGCCTATATCGGCTTTGGCAGCATGGTGAGCGGAGAAGCCGAAGCACTGGCCGCCATCGTGCAGGCAGCCGTGGAGCATGCGGGCCTGCGTGCCGTAGTGGGAAGTGGGTGGTCCAAGCTTGGGAAGTTTCTGCCCAGTTCCGCACGCATTCATGTGGTGGATCATGTGCCGCATGAATGGCTTTTTTCAAAAATGCGTCTGGCGGTGCACCATTGTGGCGCGGGTACCGCTGCTGCTGCCGTGCGCGCCGGGATACCCACCGTACCAGTGCCGTTTGTGGGAGACCAGTATTTCTGGGGGTGGCAGTTGCACCGCATTGGTGTTGCAACACCCACACAGAGCCTGCGCACCTTAACCGCACAGGCACTGGGCGATGCCATGCTTCAGGCGACATCCCCGCATATAGTGGCCAATTCAGACCGGCTGGGCAGCTTGGTCCGGGCGGAAGATGGTGTGACAAATGCCATAACTCAGCTTGAACGCTGGGGGCTTCTGCACAGAAAAGCTTAAACGCCCAAGATTTCCAGCCGCGTCGTCACACGCTGAAAAGAGGCAGATTTCTTCTCGTAAGCTTAGCTCTGCACTTCAAGCACGGCTCCGCTCCCCGATGTTTTTTTCTATCGCTCGTTGTTTACGCAGCCTTTGAGTGTGTCAGGTTTCCTGCGCTCAAATTCCATAAACTGATCTGCAATAATTGGTGCATTTTCAGGGTCCAGCATTTCCATATGGGTGCAGTTGATATCTGTCACCATCAGCTTGCCCGTTATGTAATTCTGCCAGAAAGCGGGGGTATCCGCCACGTCTTCCGTGCCCCGCTGCGTGGCGCGCAGAAACAGCAGGTCTGCCTGCACACGCTGCGGTTGCCAGTTACGCATCGTTTCCAGATTATGGCTGACACCCTGCCGTATGGTTTGCAAAAGGGTTGAAAAGGCGGCTTCATCCTGCACAAAAGCCTGCGCTTCCGGAAGCATGATCTCTACAATCCGATCAGCCAGATCATCCAGTGTTTCTGGCATGTTTTCAGAAAAATCGATCCCCAGCATGGCAATGGCGTTTTTCACCAACCAGGCATCATCCATCCGGGCCAGATCCTGACCAGCCTCCAGCGCTGCCGGATCATGCAGCGGGTATGTATCCAGCATGACCAGTGCGGAAAGAGGCTCGCCTTCCGCCATCAGACGGGCCGCCACAGCATGGGCCACCAACCCGCCCATGGACCAGCCGATAAAACTGTAAGGCCCATGCGGCTGAAGCGCACGGATCTGCTCCAGATAAAGTTCTGCCAGTTGCTGAATGGTCTGCGGCCGGTGGGGGCCGTGCAGCAGCCCCATATCCTGCAAGCCATAAACGGGCCGTTCCGCTGGAAGATGCGGCAGTAACGCCGTAAAACCGAGAGACACCCCCAGAATGGGCGGAAAACAGAAAATCGGCTGGCCTGTGCCCTCGGCGCGCAGGGGCACAACCGTTTCCTCAAACATATCTGGCACGGCATGCTGGTGCTGCAAAAGCGGGGCCAGCCGGGCGATGGTGGGCGCACCGAATAGGGACGCCACGGGGAGTTCATAACCCTGTTCAGTCAGGGCTGTGGCAACCTGCACGGCAGCGAGGCTATCGCCACCAAGATCGAAAAAATTCTCGTTTATACCGAAATCCTTGCGCTCCAGAATATCAGACCACAAGGTAAACAGAAGCTGTTCCTGCGCTGTTTGCGGGTTTTCATACTGGGGGGTGTGCTCGGCATCCTCCGGTTCTGGCAGCCTTTTTCTATTCAGTTTACCCGATGCTGTAAGCGGCAGCGAAGCCAGCACCACAAAACGGGAGGGCACCATCTGCTGGCAGAAGCTCCTGCAAATGGGTGCGGAACAACACAAAATTCTGGGCTTCTTCCTCTGGCGTCATGGTCTCCGTCTGTGCGGCAGCAGCAGGCACCAGATACGCCACCAGAAGCGGACCCTGCGCCTTTGGCCACACCCGCACCGCAGCCTGTACAATGCCGGGCAGAGTAAGCAATGCAGCTTCAATTTCCGCCGGTTCTGCCCGCACGCCTTTTATCTTGATCTGCGCATCCGTGCGGCCGAGCACGGTGATGGTACCATCAGGCTGCCGGACGGCGCGATCTCCGGTAAGATACATTCGCGCATGCGGTATTTTGCTGAATGGGTCTGGCTGGAAAACCGCCTGTGTCAGATCTGGGCGGTCCAGATAGCCCGTGGCAACGCCAGCGCCCGCAATAGCCAGTTGCCCCGGCGTACCCACGGGCAGCAGGCAGCCTGCGGGGTCCAGAACATAACATTGAGTATTGGCCAATGGCCGCCCCGCTGGGATGGGCTGGCCGCGTGAACCATCTTCCGCAGTGACGGCATGGAAGGTAGACCAGATTGTGGTCTCGGTTGGTCCATAAACATTATAGACAGCGCGCGCATGTTTCTGAAGCGTGCGCGCTAGGGGCACTGGCAGGGGCTCCCCGCCAGAAAGCACGCGCACCTGCGCCAGACACCGGCCCTGCCCGGCCCCAACCAGCATCTGCCACAAGGTTGGCGTGGCCTGCATGAGGGTGACACCATAGTGTTGCACGATGGCGGACAGCAGTGTGGGGTCTGTCACGGTCTCGCGTCTGGCCAGCACCAGATGCGCACGGGCCTGAAGCGGCAACAGCAGTTCCAGAATGGAAATATCAAATGTGACAGACGTAACGGATAACCAGCATTCCTCTGCGCCCAACGCCAGTTTATCCTGCATGGTGCACAAAAGGTTGGTCAGGGCGGACCATGGCACCACCACGCCTTTGGGTGTGCCGGTAGTGCCGGAAGTATAGATGACATAGGCCGTACCCTGCGGCACCACAGGCGCACGCTGGGCATCCGGGTTGGAAAACACTGTTGCCGGTGAGCCGTCTTCCGCAAGCCCCAGAACGGCCGAACCATCTGGCAGGCCAGTTGGCAGGGTGTCTTCTGTTAGAAAAAGGGCGGGCCGGGCATTGGCGATAATGGCGGCATTGCGCTCACGCGGGCCGCATCTGTCCAACGAGAGCCACGCCGCCCCGGCGGCCATGGTAGCCAACATGCCGATCACCTGCCGTCTGTCTCTGGGCAGCATCAGGCCGACAACATCACCAGGACCGATGCCGCACGCCATCAGATGCTCCGCCAGACCTTGCGCTGCATGAAGAAGAGCCGCGTAGGACACAGGGCCGCGCCCATCCGTCACCGCCGTTGCCGTAGGGGCGTAGGCGGCATGCCGCGCCAGATCTGCCACAAGGGCGCGTGGGCCCCAGTTGCAGGCGGTTGCGGTTTCATCCGCCAGCAAAGCCTTGCATTCGGCAGCGTCAAGAAGGGGATAAGCGCCGATGGGCTGGGCAGGATCAGCCAGAATGGCCTTTATCAAACGCATCACGTGGCGCAGATGGCGCTCCAGCGCCGCGCCATCATACAGAGTCGGGTTGGCGTAAAGGCACAATGCCAGCCCCTGCCCGTCCTGACGGTCAAATACAAAAAATGTCAGATCTTCCATCACCCCATTGCTAAGGTTCCGGTTCCGCGCTGGGCTGCCACCGAAGGAGAGATGGTAATCAAACGGCTCTATATTAATGCCGATGCGCGAGAGATGCTGCTGTGTATCATGAAAACTCAGAACGCGCCGCAGATCCTCGTACCGGAAAGCCTGATGCCGGAGCGCCCCGTGCAGGGCGCGGCGCGCCTGAAGCAAGATTTCTGAAAAACCCAGAGTGTGCGCCATGGCAAAACGCAACACCACGGCGTTTGCCGCCATGCCGGGCACACGCCGCATCTCCCGGTCTGTGCGGCCAGTAACGGGCATGCCGAGCGTGAGGTCTTCCTGCCCTGTCATGCGGAAGATGTAAGTGCTCAGCAGGGCCGTGAGCATTTGCGGCAGCGTAACGCCAGTCTGCTGTGCCAGCCCCTGCATCTGCCCCACCATGGCGGGCGGCACAAGCACATTGCGTTCCACAAACCCCAGCCGCTGCAAAGGTGCTTCCGGCGCACTGGGCGGCAGAGGAGAGGCCAGTGTGACTGCCTCGGGCGGGGCGGCAAGCTGGTGTTGCCAGTAAGCCTGATCTTTCTCGCGCCGGGGGCTGGTGCGGTAAGCGGCTTCCTGCGCAACAAGCCGTTCAAGGGGCAGGAACGTGCAGGGTGCGGGTTGGCGCCCTTCCACCATGCATTGTACAGTTCCGCCACGCGCGCCACAATCAGACCACCGGAAAAACCATCAAGCGCGATATGGTGACAACAATGAAACCAGATGAAATTGTCAGAAGAAAGCTTGATTAGCGCACAGGTCCATAACGGATCTTCCGCCAGATCAACCGGCTGACTGATGCGCTCCATCATCCAGTGTTGCGCCTGCGCTGCGGAATCGGGCCGGGGGGAGAAATCCACATACGGCAGGGGACAGCGTAGTGTGGGCAGAATGACCTGATAGGGGCCATCCGCCCCCATGCGGATGCTTACCCGCGTGGTTTCCGCCTCCTGCGCCACCTGAACAAGAGCGGCACGGAACAGGGCGGGATCAACCGGGCCAAGAATTTCCACTGCTTCCGCAATGTTGAACGTGCCGCCCTGCGTGCGCAGCAAGGTTCCCATCCATACGCCGCGCTGGACTGTTGTGAGCGGCAGGTGTGTTTCCTGTAATGTTTTTCCGCTCATTTAAAAACCATGACTATATTGAATTATTATAAAAAAACGAAAAAACCAGACCCTTCTTGCAAAGAAGAGCCTGGCTCGCATCATTCGTTACAACCTGATAGTTCAGGCAGAGCGAACAGATAGCGTCACTGTCTTTTTCTCGTTCTTAAGATAAGGCCCTGCAGCAAGAACGCTGACTGAGAGGATCCCCATCTTGCCGTGCTTCAGCAGATCACCCAGCGGCAGAGTTGCATTACCGTCCGTCCAGGCAGCCCCCTGCCACTCCATGTCAGAGTGCCAGCCTTGAGGCTTTTCCGTGGTCAGGTGTGATGTGATTTCAACAGGCCGTTTTGCGCTCAGCAAACGAACAGCTCCAACTGCAACCCCCATATAACGGCGATCATCCACAAAGGGACCGATCACATCACTAGGACGGCTGGCCCGTGAAACAATGTGGACGGACTGAGTGCCCGGCGGCAGCATGAAGCTGTACTCTTTGCTGGTACGACGCATGGGGCGAATGACTGCACCTGTTTCTGTAATGAGATGCAGGTCCGGATCGTTGGTCAATTCAGGAGCAGCGGGCGCTTGCTCTTTTGAGACCTTATCTTCGCGCCATTCGATGGCACGGAACAGAGGCTCAACAAAAGAACGTTCAACACCCAGAGGAGCACCAGCGTCGTCTTCCCAGCTTTTGACTGAACCACGAAGGGTCGCAATCTTGCCTTCCTGACGGAAGGAAGACCGGTTACCGGTATCCAGATAGCTTTCGGTCAGCATGCCGTCGGCTGTGATGACAGAATGCTGTTCAGTTTCCACATGATAGTAGTCGTAAGACGTAATGGATTTGTCGTAGAAAATAGACACACCATTGACCAGCATCCGGACTGGCACAAAACGGTCTTTAAAGAAAAGGCAATGTTCGGCTGTAATCAGCATATCCTTATACGGAACGCCATTATCAATCGCGTCTTTCAGGATACGAACAGGCCAACCAGCCTCGTCATCCGGCAGGCCGTGGTGAACATTGACATGCGCTTTACCGACCCAGACAACAGGACGCACGACGTCTGTATTATTCCGCCAGTCAAAAGCAACAATTTTATCGCCAATACAAACATCTTCGACAGCAACATCACCATCTACGGTACGGATCATACTTCCTGCCAAGAAACAAGCACCGATATAAGTATTACCGTTCAAATAAGTGATTTTCAGAGGGTTATTGGTTAAATCATTAACATTATATGTATCGTTATTAAGCGTAACACCATCAGCTGGTTTAACAGCATATTCGGCAACAGTATTTCCGGAAGAATCTTTAAGAACAATGACTTTCTGAGATGAATCCAGCCCAAAAAGACCGCCGTTTTCTATGGTGTAGGTCGCAATCGGATTAGTTGTATTCTGAAGTTCGATCGTGTCTTTTGATGGGTCGTAATTGTTAAATGTTGTTGCATTCAGCGAACCGCTAGCCAAAAGACTAATGAGTGTACCGCCACCATTGATGATAACAGTACCGCCACCTGTCCCGAAGTTGACAGTAGAGCCTTCCAGAACGCTTGCGAGCGCTGCTCCTGTATTTAATGTGCCGCCATATTCGATATTAACAGTTGAACCATTCAAGGCCCCCACAAGAGCGCTCCCTCCTGTTCCGGTTAATGTCGCAGTTCCCCCAACCACATTAACTGTGGTGCCGGTGAGAAGATTAGCAAGTCCATCGATGGATGTGTCGCCACCTATGTAGTACGTATTTGCAGTTAACCCACCAACACCTACCGTAAAGTCACCAGTAGATCCCGGAAGACTAACATAGTTGCCAATACTTGCAATATTTATAAGAACTGCAGAGTCATTTGCACCTGAAATAACATCGCCACTTGCTGCGATCTGGATCACATTAAGAATGTTCAAGCCACGATTAATATTTTCTTGGTCGAAAACGGATGCCCCAGATGCATCGGTTATACTGACATCATAAGAAACCCCAGATTGGATATTAGCGAGCGTATAATTATGTGTGGTTACAGTATAAGTAAGACCATTAGAGGTTTCAATTGTTCTTGTATTTGAATATATTGGATTTACGTGCAAAAAATCCCCGAACGGATAACTTGTTGTTGTCGAACCAGTCTTGTCACTTACGATAGTAACGCTGTTCGCTGGATTTGAGTCTGCCATAGTTGCGTATCTCCTGATTTACGCAAGTGAGGTAAGTCCCACCTGCTCCATGAAATTCTCCTGAGTTTTATTTCATAGAAAAATTGTTTGCACAACAAAAACATCAACTGAAACAGAAAAAACCTAACAGATATTTTTTGCGTAAATCAGGAATTACTCAAACAGACATCGTGCTAAGATGCCCCTTTCCTACACGGGAAAGAGGTGGAGCGTGGGGCAGAAAATAGGGTATGCGCGGGTCAGCACAGTTGGACAGACCCTTGATATACAAGTAAAAAATTTAAAAGAATTTGGTTGCGTAAAAATTTACCGCGAAAAAGCAAGCGGAGCAGATTCCGAGCGGTCACAGCTTAAAAAGCTGATAGCCTCGTTGGGTGAAGGTGACATCGTGGTTGTCACGCGTATCGACAGACTCGCCCGCAGTACTTTCGATCTCTTTTCTATAGTTAAAGAGATTACGAATAAAAAAGCACAGTTTCATTCAATAGCTGAGCCATGGACTGATACGAGCACCAGCACAGGACGGCTGATGCTTGCGGTCCTTGGGGGCCTTGCTGATGTTGAACGCGATCTGATCAGAACCAGAACATCAGAGGGCCGGGTCAGAGCCATCCAGCAGGGAAAGCAGATGGGACGACCATCCAGACTGACCACCGCTCAGAAACGGGAAATCAGAGTAAAAAGACAAAACGGAATCACTCTCAAGTCTTTGGCAACAACCTATGGGCTCAGTGAAAGTGCAGTCTCCCGAATTGCCCGATCCCATGATACGAGGGAAACGACGACAGAAATTCAATCTGACACCCATTGTGATGTATGAAATACTTTTCAATAAACTTAAATACAGCATACAGCGATAGATTATAAATTAGGTTTATGATAAAAACTTAAATACGGATCGTAATCTTGTCCCATGTTTAAGGTTTTTCTGGTGAACCGTCAGGATTTAACGGGAGGCGTCAGAGAGTGTCTGGCCCGTCTGCCCCCCCCTTATGAGAACCATTATGGTGTTGTTCCACCACCTCCGCCTGAAAGTGGGGTGTATCTGGATGACATCACCGCCTTGCACTCTCAAGCAATGGCCGCTCTGGGAGAAATTGCAGAGTGGGCACGGACGTCAACCGATCCCTATCTCATCAGCAGAACCCTTCGCAGCAGGGAGGCCGTCAGCAGTTCCGCGATGGAAGGCACCCATAGCACCCTTGATGAACTCCTGATCGTTGACGAAGACGATGAACTGGCTACGCAGGAAACACGTCAGGTCAGGGACTATGCGTTGGCGCTTGAAAAATTCCTGCCCTTGGCCGCTGCATCAGGCAGAACCGTTTTCACGCTCGACACCGTGCTGGCACTGCATCGAGAAGTCATGAAGCATGACACATCCTATATCGGTAATCCCGGCGCATTACGAACGACCGTTGTCTGGATTGGTGGCAGCAGACATAACATCGCCTATTCCACCTACAACCCGCCCCCACCTGATCATGTGCCCCAATGTCTTCAAAACACACTGGATTATATGGCGGGGGATGGCATGCAGATGATGACCCAATCACTCATCACGCGGGTTGCTATCGCCCATGCCCATTTTGAAGCTGTCCACCCATTCAGGGACGGCAATGGACGGTTGGCAGACTTCTGATCCCGATGATACTCGCAGCAGAAAAAGAGCCACCTCTCTATCTCTCTTCCTACATTGAAGCTTACAAACAGGATTATTATGACGCACTGAAAAAGGCGCAGCAGAAACTGAACTGGCTCCCCCTGATTGCCTTCATGTCACAGGCCATTATTGGGACTGTGCAGGAATTCAAAGCTGTCAGGAAGGCGACCGAAATGCTGAAAGTAGACTGGCTGAGCAGACGTTCATACAGAAAGAACTCCGCAGCGCTGAGAGCACTGGATGTTCTGGTTGATTGCCCGGTCATTACAGCGACACGACTAGGGAAAATTCTAGACATTTCTGCTCCTGCAATCAAGACTGCGCTGGAACAACTACAGGCCGCAGGCATTTTAGTGGAACGCACCGGATATGCCAGAAACCGGATATTTTCTGCCCCCGAGGTTATGGCTATCATCAACAGACCATTCGGGGAACGATAACTTAAAATTCAAAAAAGCCGTTCTTTCATATAAAAGAACGGCTTCCATTAAATAAAATATTATATTTTTACGGCTTTGGAATATATTTCATAAACTCAGTTACGGCTCGGTACAGTTCTTTCCTACTCTTTGTTTCCGACATTGCCCTCCACAAGCTAAAGCGTGCTGATAATTTCAAGACAGCTATAGTGACCTCATCAGAATGGCGCATCAGAACAACAAGGCTGGCACCGCTAGGACCGTTGCGAGCACTCAACCAATTGCCCACTGTTCGTACATTAGCTCCTGTTAGTCGAGCGATATGTTTTATGTGTGCTGGCGTGCTTCCAAAATCTCGTCGGAGTGCATCCGCAATAATGTTTGCAAAGGCCGCTTCCGTATCAGCCGATGGATCCAGAGGAAATTTATTTCCTTTGTTTGCGCGAAAATTTCGGTCCTTTTTTGTAAACGACATTTCACGTTCCTTTGCATTACAAAAACGATTGTCTGGATGCGATCGATTCAGATCGACCGCACCGTGATCGTGATGCAAATGTAGGCGGGTTGCTTCTCCGTCTTGAAAGCATAGAGCTGGGGATGAGAGTGGAAGCAGTAGGAGCAACGATTCCGGTGCGGGCCGCCCAATATGTGCGGATGTCAACCGACCATCAAAAATACTCCACAGAAAATCAGGCGGAAATTATCGCTGCCTATGCTGGACGGAGGAATTTTCAGATTGTTCGCAATTATGCCGACGAAGGACGTAGCGGCCTCAATATTGCTGGACGTGACTCTCTAAAACGCTTGATTGAAGACGTCCGAAGTGGAGCCGCCGATTTCGAGGCAATTCTCGTCTACGATATCAGTCGTTGGGGGCGTTTTCAGGATGCCGATGAAAGCGCCTATTACGAGTTTATATGCCGCGAACGTGGGATTAACATCCATTATTGTGCTGAACAATTTGATAACGATGGAAGCCTGTCATCTAATGTCATGAAAAGTATCAAGCGCGTGATGGCTGGAGAATATAGCCGCGAGTTGTCCGGTAAGGTTTTCACCGGGCAATGTCGCCTGATTACGCTTGGTTATCGGCAGGGTGGCCCTGCTGGCTATGGCCTGAGGCGCTTTCTCGTAAACGAAAATAATGAGCCCAAGGCTCCCCTCGCCCGAGGGGAACACAAAAGTCTTCAAACTGATCGCGTTATCCTTGTCCCCGGACCGGATGAAGAAGTTGAGACGGTCAGCCAGATTTATAAGCTGTTTATTCTTGAGCACCGCTCAGAACGTGAAATTGCAACAATACTCAATGGCGAAGGTCGAACAACAGACCTAGGAAAACCCTGGACGCATGCAGTCATCCGTCAGATTTTAAGCAACGAGAAGTATATAGGGAACAATGTTTACAATCGTGTTTCTTTCAAACTGAAACAGAAACGCGTTGTGAATGATGCCGATATGTGGGTTCGTGGTGACGGCGTTTTTGAAGGAATTGTCGACCCTGCCTTATTTGAAGCAGCGCAAACAATTTTCGCACAAAGAGCTCGTCGCTTTACTAATGAAGAGCTTTTGAAAATGCTGTCCGATCTTCTTGCCTGTCGCGGTATTCTTTCGGGCATGATTATCAACGAAGTTGAGGAAATGCCGTCGAGTGCTGCTTACCGGCATCGTTTTGGCAGTCTTCTCCGTGCCTATGAACTCATTGGTTATCAGCCTTCACGCGATTACCGTTACGTCGAGACTAACCGTCAGCTTCGACTGATGCACCCAGAAGTGGTCGCTGAAACCATCGCAGGAATTGAAGCCATTGGTGGCAGTGTGATCTCTAACGCTCGCAATGACCTGCTTTTGGTGAATCATGAAGTAACGCTTGCGTTCGTTATTTCTCGTTGTCAGAGCACTACTGCTGGCTCTCTTCGCTGGAAGGTTCGTCTGGATACCAGTTTGCGACCGGATGTGACTGTCGTTGTCAGACTCAACCCGGACAATAAAACTGTGAAAGATTATTACCTTCTGCCGTGGCTGGATATTGGTCACAAACCCAAGCTGGGAATGGCGGAAGATAACGGGATTAACCTAGACTCTTTCAGAACAGATGATTTGTCCCCTCTTTTTCACTTGCTGCGTCGTCATACGTTGGAAGGACCGCTGTAATGTCCGAAATCGTCATGATCCCCACGAATTCTATAGAGGTTTTGAACCCACGCGTTCGCAACAAGAAAATATTTGAAGAGTTGGTCGAGAGCATTCGCAAAGTTGGCTTGAAGCGTCCCATTACTGTCCGACATGCACCAAATGGTGAGCATTACGAACTCATCTGTGGTCAAGGACGACTGGAGGCCTTTCAAAAGCTTGGTCAAATAGAGATACCGGCCATGGTCATCGAAGCAACGCGCGACGAATGCTTTGTGATGAGTTTGGTCGAAAATTTAGCACGAAGGAACCTCTCTCCTCTTGAGCTTATCCGTGAAGTTGGTTCTCTGCGTGAGCGAGGATATAGCAACGCTGAAATAGCGGAAAAGGTCGGATTTAGCGCTGACTATGTCTATTCCATTAATAGCCTTTTGGAAAAAGGTGAGGAACGATTACTTGATGCTGTAGAGCGCGGGATCGTTCCTCACACAATCGCAGCAGAAATTGCGAGGGCAACGGATGCCGATGTTCAGAGAGCGCTTACGGAAGCTTATGAATCTGGAGAGCTTCCGGGAAGCCAGGTTCTGGCCATTCGTCGGATTGTTGGAGATCGCAACACCATTGGTAAAGGTATGCGATCAGCACGACCTAGTAATAGAGCCGGACAGCCGGCAACTGCTACGGCCTTGGTTCGCGCTTATCAAAAAGAAGTAGATCGGCAGAAAATGCTAGTGAAAAAAGCGCATCTTACCCAAGGTCGTCTTACTTTCGTTGTTGGGGCGATGGGGAAATTACTGACTGAAGATCTTTTCGTGCAATTACTGAGAGCAGAAGGGTTAGCCACCCTGCCCCAACCGATTGCAGACCGACTTGGTATTGGGCAAGGTCGGTCATGAGTAAGCCTGTTCGCATTTCTTTTGAGCGGGAGGCGCACAAAGTGCCTCTTGATTCAATCCTTCCTCTCCGTCCTATGACCAAACGGATTACAGACTCAAAACGGTATGAACGGATTGCAACTTCTGTTGGTGCAGTTGGTGTGATTGAGCCTCTGGTCGTTGCCAAAGCTGGTCGAGATGGGCGACATATGCTTCTTGATGGCCATTTACGGTACATGCCCTCCGAGAACAAAATATAGAAAGCACTCTTTGTATTATTTCTGACGATGATGAAGCCTTCACCTATAATAAGCGCGTTAACCGTCTGGCAACGGTGCAAGAACATTACATGATTTCCCGTGCCATTGATCGTGGCGTACCTCCAGCCATGATTGCCAAAGCTTTGGGCATTGATGAAAAAGTTGTTTTACATCGACGCAACCTGCTTGACGGCATTGCTCCAAGCGCAGTTGAGCTTCTGAAGGATCGACCGATTAACCCACATGTTTTTAATATTCTGCGGAAGATGAAGCCACTCAAACAAACCGAAACGGCCGAACTTATGGTGGCGATGAATAATTTTACGGCCACTTACGCTAAGGCAATTCTTGCGGCGTCGAAGCAAACGGATCTTGCGAAACCGGACCGGCCCAAGTCAGTTTCAGGTCTTACATCTGAGCAGATGGCTAGAATGGAGCGCGAGATGGAAAGTCTGACTAAAGATTATCAAGCTCTTGAAGCAACCTTTGGAGATGATGTTCTTCAGCTTGTTCTAGCATCTCGTTATCTCGGACGTCTTATACAAAATACCAATATTGTTGGGTATCTTGAAGCACGTTATCCAGAAATTATCGCTGAATTCAGAACCATTGTATCCGCAACATCTCTTGATCCGAACTAATTTTATAAATTCATCTTTTCTCAGAATAATCTGAATATTTTTTATATATTGACCGTTATTAACCTCTTTCCAAAATCACCAAAATACGGTTAGACTTTCCTCAAGGTGTTCCCAGATTGTTTAACCAATTCTGGGAACCAGAACACTAACCGGAAGACAGCACGCCGCATTCTTTTTGCTGCTTCAAGGGGTTAGAAAAGTGTCACTGCGGGTTGATGCAGGTTCGAGTCCCGCAGTTCGCACCACAGACACCTGAAATAGCACGATTTTTCGGCTGATAGAGGGGCAAAGACTGTCTTTGCTCCATCGTCCTTCCCCACTAAGGGAAGATTTTATGCTCCGTGTCCGAGGCACCACTTACCACTTCCGCCGTATTGTTCCCCCTGCCCTGAGAGCAGCCTTAAACCGGCGGGAAATCTGGGTTTCTCTGAAAACAGGCTACCAGAACGAAGCCCGCAAAAAGGCATCCCTCCTTCATGCCAAAACCACAGAACTCTTTTCTCAGGCCCACCTGGCCCTCTCTGAACCAGACGCTTTAAGCAGGCTTGAGGGACTGCGGGTTTCACTGCGGGATTTGCAGAGCGTGAACCTCCCTTCATCTGCTCAGGAAACGGGGTCCCTGCCGGTTCCAGCACCGATGCCAAAGCCCCGAACGATGAAGAAAACGGCCAAAGCACCCAAGGCTACTCCCCTTATGCTTTCGGGTGCCTTAAAACGCTTCGTGCTGGATAATCCTCATGCCAGTGCCGACACCAAGAAAGCCACCCAGCGGGCCATAGACCTTTTTCTGCAAGAGTTTGGCGATGCCCCTGTGTCCATCATAGGGGGCGAGAAGGCCGGAGCCTTCCGTGACCTGCTATTTTCCCTTCCCGCATCGCTGGGCAAACGTAAGAGCAGCCTGACACTTGCAGAAGAGGCGCAGAAGGCCAGCGAGGAAGGTCTGCCAACCCTGAGCGGAAAAAGCGTCAAGAACCATATGATGCGCCTCTCAGCCCTCTGGAACCAGTTACACCAGCGGGAACTGGTCACACGTAACCCGTGGACAGGCTGGAATTTCGAGAATGGGCAGAAGACCATACGCAGAAGCTGGACGACAAAGGAACTTGCTTTGCTGGCCTCTGCCTCATGGCACAGCACATCCGTGCCAGAACAGACTTTCCGACTGGTCACCCTTATTGCTGCCTATTCGGGCATGAGGCTGGGTGAAATCTGCACCCTGCGGAAAGAAGACCTCCAGACTGTCGATGGTATCCCCTGTTTCCTTATCCGTCCTCATACCGAAACCGGCTGGACACCCAAGACGGAAGCAGGCACTCGTATGGTGCCAGTCCACTCAAAGCTGATTGAAGCTGGTGTGCTGGCCCTTAAGGATACCACAGACGGCCCGTACCTCATTCCCGGTCTGGAAACCTCGAAACAGGGCGCCAGGGGCGCAGCTCTTGGCAGGGCTTTCTCATTGCTCAAGACCCGTATCGGTCTCCCCGCTGAAATCACCTTCCATTCGTTCCGGCACACAGTCTCGACCCAGCTCAGAAACACAGATGCCAATATCCGGGAGGTCTGGATTGACCGCCTGCTGGGTCATGAAGCCACCCATAAGAGCCAAGGGACAACCACCTATCTGACCGGAATCTCAACAGCCAATCTCAGGCAAACCATAGAGGCCATAAGCTACCCGGAAACAGCCTTCAAAAAGATACCGTTTTAAAAGGGAGCCAGCAGTGTCAAATGGCTACCCAAAGTAGCATTCGACAGCTGGCAAGGGGGAGTACCTCCCCCGTTGACCCCTACAGCGCAAAAAAATGAGGTTTGATCTAATGACTGCTTACGCCTGCATGTCAGACATCCAAGCTATTATAATGTTTTCCTGAAAGCTGACATTGTTAGCACTACCGCTGCAATTCGTTTTTGGGATCGGAAAAATAAAGAATTTAGGGCCGTTCTCCGAGGTAGACCGCGTGAAATTCGAGCTTTCCGAAAAGCGTTGGAGGCATGAAAAATTAAAGGACAGAATGAACTGACACTGTATTGCTAAGGCGTATTCCAGCCTTGCCTGAAATCAGGGTCAGAATGTCGGGCCTTGTCTACATCGAAAAGGCGTCGTTGGGCCTCAAAGCATCCATGAGAGAATTCAAGCGTTCCATCACAGCCATCGGGAGCAGGTTTGCTACGTTCTCCCGCCCAGTATTCTGCCCCCTTGCGCTCGTCGCCTGTCAGAGTAGCAATCCATGTTTCCCATTTACGCCGGCTGCTCCGCCCTTCCAAGAATTTCGGAGACATCGTTTTTTCCGGCGAATCTTGCCCGGCCTGCGAGCCGGAGGCAATTGTGGACGATGGCTTGTCTAAGGATGAGGCCTCATTGGCAACGTCGACATTTTTGGTGCTTTCATGATTTTTCTCAGTCGCAATCCCAAACACAAGAAACCCTAAGAACAGGAATCCTTGTAGTATTTTGGCCGCCGTCGATTTAGATTTCTGAGGCTCGCTTTTGCAGGATTCTTTTATTTCCTCTATCCGCCGAATACAATACGGTGAGTATTGACGTTTTATGAGGGCCTCAGCGTCCCGTCTGTTTTGCGCGTCGACTTCAGTTATAATGGGTAAGGAACTACGGCTGAGTAAGATGTCCACCTTGAATTTCGCCATGATACCGCTACCCAATATCCACTGTTCAATTTAGAGAAAAGCACCACACGCAAACCGCCACGACCAGTCCGCCGAGCCGCCCCCCGCAACTACCGGAGAATCAATGTAGTCGAAGTCATGCCCCAGAAAATTGCTGAGCGATCGTACTCTGGTCTCGCATGTCGCTCCTGACGTCGATGTGATTAAGACGGCCAGATACGTCTCAATCCCCGTTCTACTCGATAACTCTCTCATTTTTCTCAGGTCACGAAGCACGGATTGAGCGCGGCGTCCTTCGTCGAAAATCTTGATCTCGATCACCGCTGTCGGTCGGCCTTCTTCGTAAATAGCGACATCGGCGCGCCAGCTTCCCATTATGCGTTTCAGTTCTGAATCCACATCGAGCCCGAGATCTTGCGCCATTCGCGTGAAGGAGCATTCGACGCGAGCATTAACCTGAAAATCGTCATGGAGCGAGCGGGCAATCCAGCTACCCAAAAAGATTTCCGGCAGTTCGTTGTCATTTTCAATCCCCGCAATCCTGCGATAAGAACAAACAGCTTTAGTGCCACTAATTGCAATGTTTCGACTGAATCGCATCATATCCCCATGAACTGCCCCTGATAAATGAGACTGTAACCAATCTTCAACAATAGCAAAACGCTATAAAACTATACTGAAGCTTTGATGCTAGGAAACCATCGCGACACAACTTGTCCGCTGCTTTGCACGGCTGGCTTCTTAAATATTGCGTCCTAACTTGCAGAGAAAACTTTAATGACAAACAAAATGCTGTCGTAGCCAGACAGCAAATGCCTCTTCTTCCATACCACCTGAAGCAAGTGTCACCATGACCTCTACAGCCTCTGGTGCATGGACCTGAATACGCACCCCATTCACTCTCAGAAACAGCACACAACAACTCCAGGCTGTCCGTTTATTCGCATCATTAAAAGGGTGGTTACGAGCAATGCCATAAGCATAGGCAGCCGCCAGAGTAGCCATATCCGGCGCTTCACTCTCCGCATAATGCCAACGATTTTCTGGCCGTGCTAACGCGCTATGCAACAAGTCTTCGCTTTTGACACCTTGTGTTCCACCATATTCCCTGAGTGCCTGGTCATGCATGAACAGCACGACATCAGGTTCAAGAAACTCTGGTTTCTTCGCCATTACCGCTTAGCCAGTTCCTGAAGCACATCAGCCTGCTCTCGCAACGTTTCTCGCGCCATTTGCATCTGACGTTCCAACTTCAAATTACGCTTCACCAGCTTAATACCATCGGCCATCTCAACGAGTGTGAGTTCCTGCCCTACTTCCAGACCCAGCCGAATACGTGTTTCAGCAGGAAGGGTAATTCCAATAGAATTTCCCTGTTTCCGCACAACAACTGTTTCCATGACACATCTCCATAATACAACCCGTATTACATAGCAGAGGCTATTGGCGCCATTCAACAACGAAACACTTATAAGCAGTCCGCTGAATTGAACGCTGCGCCATTCTCTTGACTGCCCCACGGGTTTGCTCCCACAGTGAACCCGCAGTCACCATATGAAGGATGATTTCGTCTGAAATTATCGTTCTGTTTCAATAGGTTGTCTGACTGGTTGCAAGCGAAGCGCGTGGGTTCGAGTCCCGCAGTTCGCACCAATTATAACTCACTGATTTCATTAGATTTTTTGAGGTTCCCACAACCTCACCCGCTGTAGCTTCTACAGTGGGTATCTACAGTGAGGAAGCTTCCCAGGAAGCTTCATATGCCAATGAAACTCGTGCGAATCGGAGCGACTTATAATCTGCGGAGATGGGTTCCACTCGATCTTCGTAAGATTCTCAAAAAAAATGAGATGTGGCACTCACTTGAAACTTCTGATGTCGAAGTTGCAAAAATTCGAGGATGTGCAATTTTTGGCTTAACAAGTCAGTTTTTTTCTATTGTGAGAAACACATTGAGTAAGAGCTATCTCTATGATGACATGATTAATGTCGCTGATGGCTCTCACGATGAACGTACTATCAAAGATATTATTGATACGTATGAAGCTCACATTAAGGAATTGAAAACTCAATATAAGCTGGCTCAAGCTGAGCATTATCTTCAGCGCATGGAAGACTATCAAAGATATAAAAAAGTAGATGATATCATTAATGCATCAAAGCCTCAGATTGATGCTGTTCTTTCATATATGAGAGAACATAAAGACTTTAATGCATATAACTCTATCCAGCAGATGCAACAGCAGTTCATGGATATTCAGGGGTGGGTTAAGCCTCCTGAGAAGAAGAAGTCTCCCATATTCTCTGTAGCTGTGGATGAGTATCTTAAAGCTCATTCAGAAAAGATGAATGACTCTGACTCAAGAGGTTTTCGCAATACGGCTCAGAGATTCATAGAAGTATGTGGGGACCACGATATCAGAGATTATACAGGTGAGGATTCTGGCAAGTTCAAAGAGATGATGGAGAAAATGCCTGAGAATTATGGCAAGAGCAGTAAGGACGTTAGGACAGTTCAGGAGCTTGTTGTTTATTGCCAAAAAGCGAAACTTCCAAGAATCTCTGAGAAAACTATCAAAAATCACTTCGCAAGATTGTCAGCAATCTGGAGATATTATCTCCTGCGTGAACTTGTTGACCGTAATATCTTTGTTGGCTGGAAGTTCGATGCAAAGCCAAAAATTAAAAGAATTCGATGGAATGATGAACAGCTTCAATCGCTGATGAATTCATTGTGGAACAGTACAACAATCTCCCGAAAAACCTATGCGTATATAGTCGGCTTGGGTTCATATTGCGGTATGAGGTTAGAAGAGATTTGCAGGATTAGGCTTGAAGATATCAAGGAAATCCGTGGCATTTCTTGCATACTCATCAGAGAGCATACGGCACGAAAAAATAGACCCTGGGAAAGCTGGAACCCAAAGACAGAAGCTGGCGAGAGAGTTGTTCCTATTGGCGATGCTCTTATTAATGCTGGCTTTCTGGATTTCGTGAATAACAATAAAAAGAATTATTATCTTTTTTCTGAGCTAAAATTTATGGGAAAAGATAAAAAACGCTCTCAAGGTTTTCAGCAGTCATTCTCAAAGTTCAAGCTCAGGAATGGCATTCCTCGTGGAGTAGATTTTCATAGCTTTAGGCATAACGTCTCTACAAAGCTGAGAAACATTTCTGACAGCGGAAATGGCGGTTTGCGTGAAGTTTGGATTGATAACTTCTTGGGTCATGAAGGTCAGAATAAATCAGTCGGCAATACTGTCTATCTCGATGAGATTGATGTGGAAAATCTTAAGAAAGTTGCTGATAGTGTCACGTATCCTGTGTTTTGGAATATCGAAAGGATAATACAATGAGCCATTCATCCGAAAATAAAAGCACATTTGAAACCGAAGGATTTATTTCTGATTATGTAGAAGAACATAGAAGCGATCTAAAATATATATATAATGAAGAATTTGATATTCTTAGAAAGACAAACCGACTTCTACAAAATATAATAAGTTCTTTAGACCCAAATAATTCTAGAATAGAAAAAATTTCAAACATACTAGGGGTTAGGTTTTGTCAGAGCTTACAATCTTCTATTATATTGATTAGTTATGGCGTGAATTCAGATTCTTATTCAATAATAAGGAATATGCAAGAATGTTACCTTGCATTAGCTTGCGCAATAAAAGATGAGGAATATTTTATAAATATTTCCAATGATGATAGAGTAAAATTTAGCAATTCTATGATAAAACACATTGAGAATAGCTCTTACTTAAAGGATATTTACGAAGGCGTACAAGAAAAGATAGACGAAATTAATTCACGAATACAGAGTCAATTAAAATCTTTAAATACGAAAAAAAGAACAGATGCGGGAACTTTTTACGATTTTACACAAGATGAATGGCAGAGCGACACGGTATATTTAAACTATCGTTTCATATCCAATACCCACTGCCATATCTCAGAAAATTCTCTTAGTAATCATATTTCAGAATCAGGTTCACGTATTGTTTGGAGATCAATTAAGGAAAATGAAATATATTCCGCAGTAAAATATATAGTAGATACGTCTGTTATATTTGGAAATCGTCTTGATGAATTATTTTTCAACAAAAAATATGCTGAACAACTTAAAAGCCAAATGGATTCTCTATACGGACATTTGAATAAAATTGGATATCTGGTTCATAAAGATGAACTATCAAAACATATATGAAATAAAAAAGGGATAGATTTCTCTATCCCTTAACAATCTCTGCTATAATAATTTTACCACAAACCAAAACAACAGGAGAGCTATTTCTTTATAATAGCACATACTCCTGAGGTTTTGTAGAAGTTTCTGGGTAAGGAGTATTTTGAGTTATGAAAAGTTAGAGCAACACATCCATGAACATGATATCAACACATATGATATCATTACTGCTCTCACCCCCTTCTATCGCTATAAGCTATATCAGAAAATCAAAGAAAACAGCCGTTTATCAGATGATTGCGATGCTTGTGAATGGGCTTTGAATGTCCTTAAAATGCTTCCACGACTCAAAAAATCAGTCGTTGATACCTTCGAATTGGTATCTCTTTCATATGCAGAATTAAGACAGCATTACGGAATCACAGGACAAAAGTTATCAGCCAAAGCTGATAAAGCTCGTATCAACATACGTAAAGCTCTAAGCATTTCTAAAGATGATGATGAAGTTCAGCAGAAGTTCGATGCTGATAAAGCTAGTCGATATAAGTCGATAAAATATAATGGATTTAGTGTTCAGGATTCCATTGATAAAAAGAAGAAAAACAATAAAGCCAGAGACTGGGCTATATCTGAATGCCTGGAAGCATCTGCACGATTAGCTGGATTAACACCTTCTGCACATGAATCAGGGTATTTTATTTCCCTTACGTTACCTGGGAAATATCATTCCATGACCTACGAGCAAGCGAATGATGAAATTAATCGCAGATTGAATGGTATTAAACGCGATGCTGAACGTGCTGATATCTTATGGCTAGGGATATACAAAATTCACGGCCACAAAGATGAAACCCCACATCTCCACATAATATATTTCGTGAATAACGATAATAAAAAAGATTTAGATAAACTTACAAAAATTTTCTTCAAATATTTTCAACAAGAAGAAGAACGATGGGAGAAAAATTACTCAATTAATCAGAAAATTACATATTTCGATGGCGTGCTTGGTTATCTCTTTAAAGACCATGGAGAACCCAATGTCAGAACAGGATTCATCGGATTACGTAAAGATATCAAAAAAGTCTGGAACAGCCTCTATACAGATGATTATGGAGATTCATCTCTCTCTTATCTGTCAGATGAGAGAATGTGGATAGCAAAGCAATTAATGTCCGTAAAAGAGGAAACAACATACCTCAATAAACAAGGATTAGAAAAATACCGAACAGGACAAAATATTAACCATGATACAGATATGTATACCGTATCACCTGCATATACTCTTTTTTCTATATCTGGCTTTAGAGATGATAGAATCAATAAATTAGGTCAGAACGATAATAAGATAGATTATATAGAAACATGTTCTAGATTCATCTCTATTACAAAAATGAGAGAATATCTCAATCCAAAAAGAATACCATATAAATATAAGAAATATAGGAAAATATATAATACTTATTCTGTTAATTCAGTTAATGGTAAAAGTTATTTATATATAAATACCAAGAATGTATTAGGTGTATTTTTTGATTATCAATGTAATCAATTGAGGGGTCAACCCCCACCATTTGCAGGGTAGGAATTGACTTATCCAGTTCACGCAAAGACATAATAACTCATATCAGTGCAGGATTGGGAGAACTGCATCAGATTATTATAAGGATACAGGAAACTACCAACATCAAAGCACAACCGAATCAGAATATCAGGCCACCTGATGGTACATTGAAAACACCATCGGGATAATCATTATTCCAATGCAGTTCTGAGTTCAGCATATGCTTTTTCAATATCTTCACTTCCTTCACACTTAACTAAATACTTATCCAGCCACTCAGCGTTTTCAAACACTAATCCATCGCTGTGCATTGGTTTTTCAATCAATGCACCCTTACTGACAAGATAATCAGCAACTTCATCCGCAGTCATCTTGCTAGTAGTCTCGTTTGTCTGCATATCAAGAACGCTGAACATATGATTATCCTTTCGCTTCATAGTGATAATACCAAATATTGATATTTATGTGAATAACAAAAATAGAATATTTCTCTGATATAATTAACATAACAGGAGAAAATTTATGGCAACTGACGATGATTTTTACGAACCAGATTTTTCATTTACCGAACAAGACGACACATATAAAAATGATGACATGGTTTCAGTATTCGATAAAAAAGTAATTAATTTTTTTAAGGAATATATAGATAAAAATGAAAAGGATTATTTTTATCGTGATGATAAAGATAAAATAAAAGTAGATGATATAAAGAAATATTTGAGAATGAAATATATTTCCGAAAAATCAATGGAAAAAGAAAAGTTCAATATATCAGAATTTATATTAGACCATATAAGACCGGTTTCTATATCTATATTGATATCATTAAATATTTTAACATCATATAAAATATTGAATATGAGATAATACCTCATCTATTCATATAGATAATTTATTGCTGATAGCCGTATTTGAAATGTTCGTTTTATTATTTTCTTCTTTGTTCATCTTGATTCTATCAATAGCGAGTAATGGCGATTTTATTGCTAATTGCAAAATCTCCTCATCTTTATGCTCTTTGATATAGCTGATTAAATTATCAATATTATTTTTGTGATTAACATAATTTATAACATCTAAATTATTAGACCATTCGTCATGGCGTTTCTGTCGTGATGATACATATAAATCGGACATATTGTTAATAACATAATCATAATCTTTTTGATTGTTGTAGATATCTAATCCAGTAAATTCTTTAAATCGAAGCTCTTTCATCTTTTCATTAAAAGCTCTTAGCTCTGACTTAGCAGATGATAACCAACGGGACTTTTTCTTTAGATAAGAGCTTCTCAATGGGTCCAGTATGTCATGCAATGACTGACTTATATAATGTGAATCGCGCAATTCAGGATTAGCAAATGGCTCTCTTGGTAATGCCTGATATCGCTTTCTCATTAATTCGGATAACTCTTGCTCTATCTTTATAAGAAGCTCTGCAAATTTCTTCTGGTCTGAAAGATATTTATCGAGTTCGTTTTTATTTTGTGATTCACGTTTATTATAATCAGAGATAGCAATCTTTTCAGCATATGACATAGCATCTGTAGCCACTGCATGATGAGCTTCTGTAGATGCAGGAGATGTAAGATTAATCCCAGATAGCCAGTGACCTGATTTTTGAGGCTGTGGTGCTGTTGCACTCTTTGACGGAACATTCTCTCTGTCTGGCTCGATAGGCGCTTCCACGGGCTTCTGAAGAGGTGCTTTTTCATCTGAAGCAATAGGAGCGATAATAGCTTCCAATGGCTCAAACTTTGTATCCTGGCCAGCTTGCAAAGCTTCATACTGATGCTTGAAGTCAGCCTTTTTCATTCCAAATAATCTGTTAGCAGACCCTAAAAATTTATCGTTTTCGTTATTAACAATAATGTATGTATCTGGCTTGTCTCCCTTTTTAATAGCAACTCCCAGACCATCTAATCCATCAATCATATCCTTGAAGGATTCAGATGATATCCTGAGTTCCTTGATTGAATTCTTCAACTGTCCAAGGTTAATTCCCTGACGTTGAGCCATCTGATGTTGAGTAGATGTAAAAGCTGATTGAACAGCTTCATATAAATTAGGAGTATGCTCTTCTATATAATCCGCAATATCAGTTTTTCCTTCATCTCTTAATTGTTTTATAACTGCGACTTGATGTTTTCCTTTTACGATATCATGTCCAAATAAGTATTCTGATACTCTTGATATCTTTTCCTGCTTCACTCTAGAAAAACTACTATTGATACATTTCCCATTTTCAGTTCGCCATGGTGCATAAACATGATAATGCTCATTAGCATCTGGTTCACCAGCCTTTGGTTTTTTGTGTTTAACAATAGTGCATTCATCAACTGAGAAACCGAATTCCATAGCCATCATGGAAACGGTCTGCATCATTTCATCATAGGAAATATTTTTCTTCGGATTAATTTTAAAATGACAAGTCGCATACTTATCACCATGAGCCAATGCATTATCATACATGCCCATCACATCGAATTCTGAACCTTGAAGAACCTGTATCTCTTCATTTGCTTCACCACGAAACACATGGTCGCAGGTTTCAGATGGTCCCTGGCTTGTAGGTTTAGGTTCAGAGCCAAGTATCATTTTTTAATATCTCGAATGATACGTTTTGCAGTTCTGATAAGGTCTCTGCATTCTGCAACAGCATCAAAAGTCTGCTCAGATTGAATGGCATTATTTGCATTCAAATGATGAGCAATCTGATTCAGATTATTGCCACACCTAGCCACCTGATTAACTGCTTCTTTTAGTTCATCAACAAAATGGTTTTTTCGTTATTCACATATTGGCGCGAATTCATGAGAGAACGAAAATAGCTTGCTAAATTATCAAAGCCCTCTGCTTTTCCTGTAGCCTTCCAGGCATCCAATTCAGTGCGACTTGCACGAATGGACAATCTGGATTCCATCCTGTTCATATTGGGTCTTCCGGGTTTTTTGTTATTCACATTAGTATTCATTTCCTTAATCCTATGGGTTCAAATGGGGTCAACGGGGCAAAGCCCCTTGCCAGTCTGGATGTAGTGTTCCGTGAAACGGATAAACGTAATCCACGCCTGGCATCTAATTATAGTATATGTTGATGAATATTATTGAATATGATGAAAATTATCATATAATATATGTATTACATTGATAAATATTGACTTAGATAAATATTTATGGTAATATATCAATAATAAAGGAGATTACACTTATGGACGCCATTCAAGAAGTTCTTCAAGAGATTCAGAAAATTAACAACGAAAAAAAAGCTCGCATAAATTCCTATAGAGAAGCATCGTTATCAACATCTCATAGACAGCTTTTTAATACTCTTAACAAAGATATTGATATCAAAGCTCAGGGACTTGAAGGAGAATATCGTGCTTCATATGAAGCTGAAAAAGCTTCCAGGCTGGCCGAAGCTGATGCAAGAGATAAAGCGAATAAAGCATTTTGGGATGCTCTATAATCCCATTATGTAGTGGGTTCTGAGACTACTCCTTTAACCAATAATATAATAAGAAAAGGAAGCTATTGAAGCTCCCTATTATAATATTATGTGATTCACATATTTATGGATGGAGATTTTGATTTTGCTAAAATTTTACCATCTTGCATATCAATTTTATCAAGCAACTCAAAAACCTCATCACAATTCATTCCACATATTTTCTTCTTGAATGAGTCAGCCATATTTCCTGACATGATTACGCTGAACTTATTAAGCCTTTCTTGGGCTTCTTTAGCTTCGGGCCGATTTTCCCATTCGTTCAAACGCTTTTTTTTAGACTCATGACATTCAACAATAGCTCGCTCAACGTTATCTCGAACTGAACCATCAGCAGATATTATCTGCATAAGATGGTTTTGAGATTGCTGTATCTCCAACTCTTTCATCTGGTCTTGTGTCAATGAAGGACGATATGGACCAGGATGAGGACCAAGACCAAACTTATGCAAAATTGTTCCAGCTATAAATCTCGCACATTCAGCAATGTGTGCTGAAAGCATTTCTAATTGTTCTACAGTCTCGGGAGGAATCTCAAAATCCTTTCCTCTTATACCTTTTTGCATGAAGGCTCTTTGGCGTTCTGCTTGCTGTTTCTGAATAGATTCTTCAAGTTGCTTTTTCTGACCCTTGAACAACTTTAATTGCTCAGTAACTTCATTCGTAGAGTTGAAGATATCGTGTCTAATTTTTTCCATGTTTAAATCATCCGGCTTCAGAGTTGGATGAGGTTTGTTAATTTCGTTATTAACAGAGAGCAAAAAACTAGAACTTATTATCTTAAATTTTGCCTCAATTTTCTGCTCTTCAGTTTGTTCTGTTTCTTTAATACTTTTTAAAAAATTGTATGGGTTTTTATATTCACTCATAATAGGATTCCTTTATCTTTTTATTTCTATAGAGTTGTTGCTTTCATATTTTTTCATGAAATTAGAAAAATTTGCTCGGATGTCAGAAAACTCTCCCTGATAATTCTGCTCCAGTTCATCCCAAACTTCTTGAACGTCTGACCTTCATTTTTAGGAAGTACTACAGAAAAAGCCGGAGCATATCCTCCATCATCGTCAAATCGGACAAGCTCACACAGTCTACTTTCATCACCTACATTATTGCCAGCACGCCACCAGCCGTATCCGCCTAAATAATCAGACATGGTTTTTACGCTATATTTTTTATCTTCAATATCTATCATAATAATCTCCATTTTTACGGTCTTTAAGACTCAATAAATATTATAGCATATAATTGTGTATAATACTGTCAACGGGCGTTGAGGGAGTATTATATGAATAGATTTATTAGTTATTATAGAGTTTCTACAAAGAAGCAGAAGGAATCTGGACTCGGACTGCAAGCACAAAAAGATACCGTCATCAATTATGTTAATCACAAAAATGGTATCTTGTTGAAAGAATTTCGAGAGGTTGAATCAGGGAAGAAAAATGACAGGCCAATGCTACAGCAAGCGATGGAACAATGCAGATTGTATGGAGCTACATTATTAATCGCAAAATTGGATCGTCTAAGCCGTGATGCGGTGTTTCTCCTACAGCTTCAAAGAGGAGATGTTCCATTCACTGCATGCGATATGCCTGATGCAAACGTCATGACCGTTGGGATAATGGCTCTCTTGGCTCAGCAAGAGCGTGAAATGATTAGTAAACGAACTAAAGAAGGGTTAGCCGTCCTGAAAGCAGGAGGCAAAAAATTGGGAGGATGGCGTAAGAAAAGCCACCGCTTCAACCCGCATGATATCGAGAAAGCTACGCTTGCACGTCGAGAAAAAGAGATCGCTTATAGAAATCGTGTCATTCCAGTAATCAGAGATTTGAGAGATGCTGGATTATCTTACAGAAAAATTTGCAGTCAACTTGCTGAATTAGGAATTAAAACTTATCATAAAAAAGAAACTTGGCATCCGAATGTAGTGCGGAATTTGCTATTGTCTTAATTAATTCGTGAATCACATAATCATTGAATAAATATAGAAAAATACCAGTTAAGTATATATAACAATATGTATGATATAATTATCTCAGATAAATGGAGATAATTATATGAAAGGTATTATTTTAGATGTAGAAACAACAGGTATTGATAGAAAAGATGAAATTGTTGAATTAGCAATATCTGACCTGGATGGGAATATATTATTCTATTCACGCATTAAGCCGACAGTTAGTATGTCAGCGATGGCTACTCGTTTAAATGGCATTACAGATAATATGCTAAAAAATGAACCGAGCATTATTGATGTTCTTCAAAAAATAGAACCAATTGTTCGAGATGCTGATAAAATTTATTGCTGGTCAGAAGATTTTGTTATTAACAAATTAATAAAAACAGCTCATTCGATGAATGCTGATTTTGAAACCATCAAGCTCATCAGGAAGCGTCTTGTTGATGTAAGAAGTATCGTTTCTCCTCCTGAGAGATGCTGGCCCAGGATGGATGCAGTAGCTTATAATTATGGAATAGAATGGGAAGGAAAAAGATACTCTTCCACCAATGATTGCTTAGTAATATCTAAGCTTATCAATAAGTTAAGAGACGATAAGCGTATCTCATACGTGTTTGATTAGATGCGATCATATGAGCAAGAGCAAGCTCTTGCTGGCCCAGAGGGCAAGCCTTTAGGCTTGTGTTTACATACAATGAATCCTATTATCGTTATTAACGAAATGGGATTTTTTTATGTCTGATACCGATAATCATGATGCCTCTGCTCCTGTAGTCTCTGAACCCAAAAAACGTGGGAGACCAACAAAGCATGGGAAAGCCATGTCTAATCTTGAGCGCCAAAAACGGAGACAACAGCTTCTGAATAGCGTCTTTGACGGATTTATTCAGTTAGCTGGCTTTGTATCATATGAAAAACATGGTCCAGTCTATTCTCGGAGAAACAACTATTTTCCAGGAGACTATAGTGGGTTCGATTATCGTGAATTTTTAAAAAAACATATTCCAGAAGAACTTAGAAAAGATTTTCACTCAAAAGTTCAAGATGAAATCGCAAAAAATTGTTATGAAATAGATAGAAAAAAAATTTATTGATGTCAAAGAGGGACGAGCTTCACCTATTCATAGGTCTTATCACATAACAGATATTATAAAGAATTATTGTGATATTGAGTTTTTTAGAAATAGACCATTAAAGAACTATCTTGAACGAATAAAATTCATGGATGATTTTGAATATTTTCATGAAGATGCTTATGTCGATTTATATAAAAAATATAGAGATATGGAACCTGAAATTGATGAAAAAAGAAACAAGCAATCAGAATTACTCAAACAGTTTCACAATACTGACGGTATGACACAATCTGAAAAATCTGCTCATACTCGTTTAAAGAATATGAGAGAATATATTATGAATTACGAAAAAGAGAGATTGTTCAAAGAGCATAATCTTGAAATGCTGAAAACAAATAATGAGCAATCTTCTCTACTTCATGAAGAATCTGTCGCTCTGGCATTCAATCTGAACGATGAAGACCTCAAAGCTAGATATAAGGAACTTCAGAATATTGTTAATAACAAAAACAATATAAATATAGTGCGGTCTGATGAAATTGTTATTAACGAAAAGTCAGAACCGACTATTGAAAAGGTAGTTTCAGACAAAGTGAACCACAGTTTTGATAGCTACTCTGATGAGATGATATCAGCGATTAAAGTTCTATCGGATATTAATGATGTCAAAGTGGATAAATCAGAACCTAAACCCACAGAATTCACAGATGATGATGCAGGGTTAATCCTATTATCAACTTTCGATATGTATTTTATTCAAAATGCTAATGCGTCCCAAGATTTTAAAAGAAGAGCTATGAAATTTTGGGAGACGATAGAAAGCATTAAAATAAAAATCTCTATCATTCGTCCAAAAAATCAGACTGATTATGCTCTCAGAGTAAGGCAGTATCTTAGAAACAAGAGCATTAATGATATTCACGAAATTAATAAGCTGGTCTCTGTTATTCCCTCGAATTCTACAAAACTAACCAAGGACGATCTGAAAGAATTTCATAGGTGGTATCTAAATTATGTGAATAACAAAAATATAAAGGAAGGGAAATGAGATGCGTTAGGTGAGCTTATTATAATTCCAGATTTTGATGATTAAGTTCTCCACGAATATATATAAACAACACACCAGCATGTATCATGTTTTTAAAGAAAAGGATTAATTAATATGACTCTATTATCCTATCAAACTTGGATCAACGATAGAATTCAAGAGCTAAGAACCGCACAAAGCATCAAGTCAGAGGTAGATAGGCTCAATGGTAGCATATGGGATTTTGTTTTAATGGGTTGTTTAGTGGAAATAGTAGCAAAACTTAATTGCACACATAAAGTATCATCTACACTTCATAAAATATCAAAATTATTTGATGATAGACTTCCGCAATATAGAATACCTTCATATAAGACACATAACAATATAAAAGACGTTCCAGAGCAGATATACATGGTTATGCGATGTGGATTAATTCATTCCTTAAGCTTAGTTCCTGACAGAACCTACAAAGAAAGGAAAAATTATAAAAAACACTGGCGCGAATGGTCATTATTATTAACCCACAAAGGAAATCATTTGCAAATGATGACTTGGAAGCCTAATGGCCAACCCATAGAAGCTTGCCTGCTTGATTATAGTACTATGCTTGATGACATGCAGACTGCGTTAGACGCCATTTTCCAAGATGCCGTAAATGACACAGCTCTTTCAGCCCATATTGAAACCTTTGTAAAAGAAAATCCAATGTTGGGCCTTGTTCCTGCCCTCCCTCAGGGCACTTGAAAATCCTACAGCGATTTTCTACAGTGAGAACGAAAGACGCTTCAAAATGTCTATATGAATCAGTATGTTATGCGAAAAATCGGGACTCACTGTGTATTCGAGTCCCACAGTTCTCATACCTTAAGGTATTGATTTTGTTGGAAAAACCCAAAAGAGGTGAAGTGTAAACCCGCTTCTCCACAGTCCTTCTCCAAACTGGAGAAGTTCTCAATGCTGGCTCTCGTAGGCACCCACTACCATTTCCGTCGCGTCGTCCCCGTTGCCTTGCGCCCCCTCTTCGGCAAAACTGAATTCTGGATTTCCCTCAAAACAGGGAACAAATCAGAAGCCCGCCTCTCGGCCATGGCTCTCCATGCCCGGACCAGCGCGCTTTTCAGGACCGCCCGCACCATGACTGACCCTGCCCAGAACAAACCCATCACCAAGGACGACCTTCTGGCGCTGTATGAAGACATCATCAAAAGACAAGAAGAGGTTATCGAGACTACCGAACGAAATGCAGCAGAACAGCTCAAGGTCGAGCGCTACACAGCCAGCATGACCCGTTATGAAGACCTGCTCAAAACCAGAGCCTTTCTGACTTACTCCACAGACGCTTTGGAACGGCTGAATCAGCATATCATCACGCTGCGTCAGGACATGATCACCGGCAAAATGCAGGACAAAGCCAGTCTTGCCAGCAAGACCGAAGAAATCGAACGGTTGCATGACACACTGGTCAAACTGTTTCAGACAGGCCCAGCCCTTTCTCAGGCTCCCGGTGCAGTGCCTCCCTCCCACCAGTTGACCTCCTCTCCCACACTGTCTCCGGCTCCATCAGCCATCACGTCCTCCCCACGCCTGACAGAAGCCCTTCAGACAGCTTTGCTGGCAGACACCCAGAAGAGTGACGCTACCAAAAAAGAAACCGCCCGCACGGTAGCACTCTTTGTTCAGGCTTTTGGCGATAAACCCGTTCAGGAGATTACTGGTCGGATTGCCGGGGAATTTCGAGACCTGCTTTTCTCTCTCCCCTCTTCCTACGCCAAGAGCAAGCAGGACATGGATTTAAACGCTGAGGTCGAGCGGGCGCAGGAGTTTGACCTGCCGACCTTAAGCGGCAAGAGCATGAAGAATCACTTCATGCGTCTTTCGGCCTTGTGGAACCAGCTTATCCGTCGCGAAATTGCGGAAAAGAACCCGTGGAGCAACTGGGACTTTGACCTGACCAAGAGGAACCCACGTAGGGCATGGACAGACGATGAACTGGCTCTGCTGTCCTCTTCACCATGGACGTGCAGCACCATCTCACAGGCTACCTTCGCAGGTATCACACTTGTCGCCGCTTATAGCGGTATGAGGTTGGGAGAAATCTGTAACCTGCGGAATGAAGACATTCAGGAGGTTGATGGTATTCCCTGTTTCCTTATCCGCCCTCACCCGGAAGATAAATGGACACCGAAAACAGAAGCAGGCACCCGTAATGTGCCGATCCATAGTGCTTTGCTGGAATGGGGTATTCTGAATTTTAAGAAAGACGGCGAGAAATTCCTGTTTTCGGAACTAAAGACACCCAAAACCGGCCCGCGTGGCACAGACTTTGGCCGGAATTTCTCGAAGTTCAAAACAACGATTGGCCTTCCTGCCGCCATCACCTTCCATAGCTTTCGGCACACAGTATCCACACGCCTGCGCAATCAGACCGGAGACCTCAGAGAGCTCTGGATGGATGCCCTGTTGGGTCATGAGGCCAGTCATAAGAGCCAGGGGGCTACAACCTATCTCTCAGGTATTACTATCGAAAACCTCTGGCAAACAGTGGAAGCTGTAAGGTATCCGACACTCTATTTGAGACAGAGACTATGACATTGAAGCTGTATTTGCGTAGATGCTGCTTCCGACGTACGAGACGGGCTTGCTGAGTCTGTGCGTGGTGTGCACCGAAGGCGCAGATCGTGATCACCGACATTGTCGCCACGTCAACGAATGCGCCATCTCTCGCCAACACTGCACTGTCTATGGAAGACACAATTGGTCTTGCATAAATCATGTCTGGATGGACCATCGTTGCACTCGTATATAACTGAAAAAATGACTAGAACTACAGTTGCATTTTGTGTTGTGAATGAGCGCGGATAGCAGTGGCCTGATATATTCGTCGAAAGACAGACCATCTGAGGATGTGGGCGACCTGCAGTCTGCGTTGTAAGAGTTTTACGACGAGACGCCTGATTTCCTGTATGGACCAGCGGACAAGGACTGTCGTTTCCGGTGCAGTATTTTTTTCGGTTTCAGTGAGTTTGCCTGGTAACGGACACTGGCCATGACGGCATAGGCCAGCATGACCAGAGAGACATGCCGATGCCAACCATGCCAGGAGCGGGTTTCGTTATGATCAAGACCGAATTCGTTTTTGGCCGTCTCGAACCCTTCTTCGATTCTCCAGCGCGTGCCTTCAACGTTCACGAGTTCCTGCATAGTTGTTCCTTTCGGACACCATGTCGTAAAACAGGCAAGATCCCCGTCAGCGATGTTTCGGCGGATCAACAGGCCACGTGTCCATAATCCGGCTACAGGGCAGTCAAATTTTTCAGCACCCAGATCAGTAAGCGGAAGATACGCCCAGTCATACAGCCGCTCACCTTTTGTGCCGTGCCCCGCTGACAGACGACGCCAGGCCTGGTCTGGCAGTCCTGCTGCAATATCTTTCGCCTCTCCAGCAATCAGCGGTTCCGTTGTCCATGATCCGAACCAGTGATTGCCTCTGACGCCAAGAACATATCCAATTCCTGACCGGCGAAGCGTGCGTTCCACATCGCCGACGCCATACACGCTGTCTGCTGCAACCCAGCGGAAAGGCACTCTAGCCTCAATACTCCGCTCAATCATCATCGAGGCTAACGCCGGTTTGGTTGCAAACACCACATCATCGGGAACGTGGGCCTTCTTCAGGCGCTCACGGTTCGACGTCCAGTTTTTCGGAAGATACAGGGCGCGGTCAACAAAGGCATGGCCCCGTGCCGAGACATAGGTGGCAAATAAACCAATCTGGCAGTTCGTGATCTTGCCGGCAGAACCCGTATACTGCCGCCCGACACCGCAGGACACCTGCACCTTTCTTCAGAAATCCGGTCTCATCGATGACCAGCACGCCATCTACAGCGCCCAGATGCTCGATCACATAATCCCTGACGACATCACGCAGGGCATCGGCATCCCAGTGCCCGCGACCAAGAAGCGCCAGCTGCCGCCAGGGGCCAAGATCTCCTGCCGATTCCGCACGCATCCAACCTGTCTTGCGGGGTTCATTGCCAATCAGAACGTCAAGGAAGGCACAGGCAGAAGACGCAACGCGCTTTTGCGTAAACAGCGGCACGATCCGTTCCTTGGCGGACCGAAGACCGGACGCCCACAAATCCAGCGTCTTTTCAACAGATGCACCGCCACTCATCATATCCTGAATCATGGTTGCCCTTAGTTTCAGAAATCAACACAAAATGCAACTGTAGTGCTAGTTCATGAACCCTTTGCGTGAGCAGCTTTAAGTTCCACCCGAGCATCTTCAAACAGTTTCAGGAAACGTGGATCAGCCATCAATTTTGTGGCAATATACGTGCCTAATACATGACTTGCTTCTGTATCAGATGGGTAATGCACACCGCATACTTTCCGACTTTCAGCATAATCTGACGCACGATCGAGAATAGCCTGTGATTGCCCGGGCAGAAGCTGCGCAAGAACATAACCCGTCGAATAACCCAGCGTCGAATGGCCGCTCGGATAAGAGCGATAGGGATGAGCTGTGGACGATCCATCACAACGCGGCATCGAAGGATCTACAGCCCATGGACGCTTACGGTGGAAATGTTCCTTAAAGACGTCAGCCGAGGCGTCGCCTTCATTCTGTACCATTTTTAAAAGTGACCATGTTTTTGGAAATTTCTCTAATTTAAAATCAAATACGGTATCAAATAATGAGGGATCTTCATGGTCATTGTCCCACTTTGCCCGAGCAAGACGCTCTGACGAACTCGCGGTGATAAGAGCATGAAGTTCACCAAGTTCGGCCTTGGTAGACGGTGAATTGTCTTCAGTCGGCGCAGGCAACAGGGCTGTGACCTGAATGTCGACTGGCTGCAAATACTGCAAATGATGTTCTGCCGCCTGAGCAACTGGAATCATCGCTACGCTCAGCATCAGGCCGATACTTGCGCAAGCTGTCATTGCATTCATTTTCATCTGATTATCATCCTATTCTAAACAGTAGATGTAAGAGCAGAAAACTTTCGCTAGATATAAGCGAACAAGTCTTCAGTAAACTGGACGGAAAAGATCGCACCGAAGCCCGACCTCGGCACAAAATAATTTTTTTATAATTCAGTTTTTCTCATCCGGGTTTACAACAAGCACGTGGAAGCTTCCGGCAACCATGGGAGGGTGCTTCTCCCCTGCGGTCTGAAGATACCGGGCCGTCGGAAGGTAAAGTGTACCGTTCTGCCCATCCAAAGCACCAGTTCGGGCCCCGAACTCCGTGGGAATACGCTTCGTTACAGCAGGTGTTGAGACGAGCGAAATTTCATCGAGCTCACCGTTCCCTCCACAAGGAATGTAAGCACGACGACGATGTGCATCAAGAATAACCGCATCCGGCTTGGAACCAATGTCTAGCAGACCAATGACTTTCCGATTACCCGCCGAAACAAGTGCTGCCTTACCATTGGCGCAAGCTGAAATAAGATGATCCGAAACTGCATCATAGGCAAGACCGCTCGGCCTAGTACAATCAGCCAGAACGATTGATGAACCAGCTGTCAACCGCCGCGTATCAATAGTCTCGATTTCGTTCTCATCTTCATTATTCACAAAAAGCGTTCCATTTTTCCCAAGAGCCGGAAACTCTAGTCCCGGCTTGAGAACTATGGTTTTGACAACCTTACGAGCCGACAGATCAATAACTGATACCGTTCCACTTTTGGCATTCATGACATACGCAATATCATGATCTGTATCGATGACCGCACCATCCGGGTCAGTTCCAACCGTGATCTGTCCTGTCTGATGCCCAGTATTCCGATCAATAAAACGAACGGTTGAATCCTCTCCACTTGTCACCAAAAGATCAGAACTATGCGGCAGGAAGAGAACTGCATGGCCATGTGCAATGTGCCCTATACTTTTCGCAGCAGATGCATTTTTTATGTCATAATCAGTGACTGACGTGGCACGTGCAACATACAGATGTCCCGTCGCCTCATCAAAACTGGCATAATCATAACGCCCATCCGGCCCAGGCAGATTTTTGAGCATATTGATTTCAGAACTTCCGGAACTGGCCTGAAGAGCAACCTGCTTTGAAAGACTTTCTGCAAACCCGGGCTCAGCCGAAGCCAGCAGCAAAAGAACTAAGAGTAATCTGGAAATTACCGACATACTTTTTCTTTCATTATATCCGAACAGGACAATGCACATCTATGTTTCAAGACGCTCTGCCTCAAAAGCCGATTGGCACCGAAATGGATCCAAAAAAGCCACGACCAGGCTGGGTGTTCCAGAGTGCTACCCCTTCTGCAGTCGTGCCATAGTATGAAAAGATCTTTTTACTATCAGCAAGATTTGTTATACTAAGCTGAAATTTAACCGGTGGCACGAAATGGTTCTTGCTGTGAACCGTATATCCTATTGAGACATCCAGCTGATTAAATGGATCAAGACCATTCTGCGCTTTGCCATGGGTATCAATCAGGCCGGCCCGGGCACCAATCCATTTGTCAATGACCGATGCATACATCCCACCATGCTCGTAAATGACACCCCCGGCTGCCGTAGCGTCCGGTGCGTTAGCGATAGGCGCACCAGTACCTTGTGTTTTGGACTGATTGAGGCTGCCATTGGCAAAAATAGTAAAGCCCGAGCCGATATGATAGGATGCTTCACCCTCCATACCGTAGTAATTAACACCGCCCTGATTGTAATAAACAGACATAAGGCCATAGCCAGGGATATTTTGATTTGAACTGGTTACAAAATTGCTGAAATTGATATAATAAATATCACCTGACAGAGTGAAGCGCCGACTCTGCCAGGCTGTACCAATCTGGTAGTTCATCGTATTTTCAGGACTGACCTTATTGGCAGATGGATTGGGCGTATAAAAATACGCAGCATCCGGCGCCAAAAAGCCGCGTGCAACCTGAAGATATGCCGACCAGTTTGAGTTAACCATATAGTGCACATTCAGTGATGGCATGGGAGCACCATAGGTCTGCTGATATATGAGCGGCGTGCCCGTTTTCTGATTAACCGGTGCGTTGATCTGGCGATCCATAAGCGCGTATTTGAAACCCGGCGAAATCTCCAGATTTGGCAGAGGCCTGAACGTCACCTGCACGTAAGGCTGCGCGCTGAAGTTATCCAATGTCATAAGCCGATTGAGCGGCATTGCAGCATCGGTAAACGTATTTGTCGCCCAGTTGATATTTCCTTGCTGCCGGGTATCACTCTGATGTTCCAGCCAGAAACCAAGATCGAGCTTTGCCAGACCAAAATCGCGCTTGAGCGCAAATGTATCGCCCCATGCACGATAGTCCTGCCGCATTGCCTGACCATATTCGCAACCCGGACCGGAATTATAGGTCATTTTATTCCCATACGTTCCGCCACAGGTAACAGTTTGCCCTTTTGCATCAACCGGCGTCGTCTCATGATACTGCGCCTGCGTCGTGCCATTAACGTCATTTTCGTTATGGCCGTGGTGATAATAAGCGTATGTATAGAGCTTGTTTTCGAGTTTCCAGCCATCACCAAGGTCAGAATTCAAACCGACATAGGCCATGTCAGTCTGAATCGTGTCCATATTATATTTGTAGTAATTTTGCGAATTTGGATTGTTTGATAATCCATAATCCGGTCCATACATCGCAATAAGATCTTTGGTTACGCCGGGCGGCACATACTGGACCAGATTGTTGTACATCCCCATAAAAGTCAGAGTTGTATGCTTACCGATCGACTGAATCCATTTCCCATAGAAATTATAACGCTTTTGCCCGGCATAAGTAAGATAACCGTCGCTCTGCACACCGCCGGCGTCGAACACGAACGACGCATCGTTCAGTTTCTTCATGCGGCCGCTATTGAATTCCCCGCCATATGTATAGGTATTCCACGCCCCCATACTGCCGTAAGCCTCAACAGAGCGTTGCTGAGAGGGAGCCTTTCCCTCCACAGCAATGGTCCCGCCAAACGTCGCATAGCCCAGAGTGCTGGCATCGCCCGGACCACGATCAACACTAATGCCACCCAGATCATGAGCGGTATAATAAGCGGTCGTATGGTGCGTGAAATTATTACCATCTGCAAATGGGATACCGTCAAACAAAACATTATACTGTCCATCCGAAAAACCACGGACTGAGACCTTATTTTCCGCAAGTCCTGGCCCATTTGACCCGATAGTCATAACGCTGGGGGAGAGTGCTGCCATTGTATCGTATCCACCAGAAGGCGGGATATTATTCTCAATAAAATGCTGACTGATAACCGATGTTGGCTGGTAGGCGCTCAACGGTGCCTTGGTGGGTGCCTGATAGGCCGCGGAATCAATCTGGCTATGGCCGCTTACCATAATTGTTTCACTATTACCTGCGGCAGAAGCAAGGCTCGTCTTGTTCGTCTCAACTGTTTTGGCTGAATCGAATTTTTTGTCGCGTAACCTTTCTTTGCCTTTTTCTTCGTTTTCGTCAGTTTGCTTTCAGCATTATCCGACACTGGAGTTGTCGCTGCGGTCGCGTGTGTCGCACCAAAAATCACAATAGCGCACATAAGGATAGATCCTGTCCATCTCTTACATTTTGCGTGCTCGTTCTTCTCGCTACGATCACTAAAAGAAAAAACGGGATACACCAAACCCCTCCAAATATACATCGCCGCACGGCCACCCCGTAGCGATCACGACATTTTTCGGGTTTCTATCACGTCCTCGAAAGAAATTTTGTTACGTTGCAATTGTAGTTTTATGTGTTTTTTATAAGTTCCATTGGTTGATTTTAATATTATAAATAGTGCCCAATTAAAATCCTGACATTGATATACCTGTTCTTGATATCACATATTGATAGATGTATTTTCTATCATAAGCACAGAGCTTAGATCATCTCACCAGATGATCTAACCGCAACCGCCCCCGGGCATCACTCAACCGCGCTGCCGTCAGGGTAGCCGCCAACGTCGTGCCTATGATGTTGCCACTCACAATCAGACTCATCAGCACGATCTGATATTTTGCAGCTTCCAGCGGATTCATTCCCGCAAGAATTTGTCCCGTCATGATTCCCGGCAAGGTAATAATCCCTGCTGCAGCCATCTGATTGAGCGTTGGAATCAAGCCCGTACGAATTGCCTGTCGGATGGAACCATTCATGGCTTCAGCTCTGGTTGCACCAAGTGTCAGACGCGCCTCTATAGCCGAACGGTCACGCGATATTGTGGAAAGCAGGGTGTTCATCGTCAGGCTGACAGCATTCATGACATTCCCCAGCAGCAAACCCGTCATCGGAATTGCTGTGCGTGCCTGATACCATGGATGCGGCTGCAACGCTGTCAGCAGGCCAATCAAGACGACAATCACCGTACCAATAACGGTACTGCTCCCGCCAATGCCAAAATGCCACCCAGGGGTCAGTTTGACCAGCTGACGCGAACCAACCTCGTATGAAGCCGCGCCGAACATCAAAACCAGCATCGCTATCGTCAGCCAGACAGAGGGGCGGTCAAAGATCAGCAACAACATGCTGCCAGTCAGAGCCAACTGCACAGTCATACGCACAGCCGAAATCACCAGCGCCTGCTGAAGCCCCAGAGACATGACCAGAGACAGCACGATACTGCTGAAGAGTAGTCCTCCCGCCAGTATCATATCTTTAGACGTGAGTAAGACTGGGGTCACGAGACATCCTCATGCAAGCATCCGCGGACTATTTCGCAATGCGTATCTGCCATCCGCACAGCCTGTGACAGATCATGTGAGACAAGAATAATCGTCATGCCCTCTTCTATTTTAGTCCGCAACACAGCTTCGACCAGAAGCGTCGTTGTGGCATCCAGCGCTGAACATGGCTCATCCATCAACATGACGCGTGGTGCATTCAAGAGCCCACGTATCAAGGCAAGGCGTTGCCTTTCACCTGTGGAGAGACGATGTATCGGATCGTACAACACACCCCGACGCAGGCCCACCTGTTCCATCAAATCATGGGTACAATCCTTGTCAGGCACATGATCCAGAACAATATCGCTCCACCATCCAGGGTCTGCAGGAAGATATAAAACCTGCCTCCGCCACAGATGCGCTGGCATGCGTGAACAAAAATAGCCGTCCAACGCGACGTCACCCTGATGCGGATCAAGATCCGCAATCATGCGCAACAAGACCGATTTCCCTGCGCCGGACTGGCCTGTCACCACCAGACAGGATCCTGCTGGCACATCAATATCAAATGGTCCCACATGAGCATGACGCAACCCTCTGACAGAAAGCCCATGTGCAAGAACTGAGCCTGACACTCCAGACATATGAGAAGACGACTGCGTAAACATTAACTCCGCCATGGCACCCGATCGATCAACCACGAAACGGCGTACCAGGCGTAAGGAATGAACAGGAGAGAACTGGGAGTTTCAAACATATGGTCACAGAGAGTATCGTGCCTTTCTCTTTTTATTTTAACATCCGGTTCAACGTGAACACTATAGCCCAGAACCTGAGCAAAGTGCTGATCGACCGCAGATAAATGCTGTCTCCGTGAAATTCTCATGACGTTCGCCACTGAACTCTTGTCATCATGCTTCGCTCAATACGGTCGGGACAGTTTTCCAGTTGGCTCCACACTCCGTCTTCTCACAGGTAATCTCATTCTGCTGTGTCCTGCGGGAACCATTGTCATCATGGCATATGAAGCTCTGTCTTATGAATTTATGTCATAAGACACACCGTCTGGCTCTGTCTCTT